>JAJRCS010000127.1 GCA_028678815.1 Methanomicrobiales archaeon
TGGACGACCTCCACCGGATCCTCACCGAGGAGAAGATCAACCGCTCCTCGGTCCTCTCGGTGCTCAGGAGAACGGGGAAAACCGATATCGCCATCGTGCCCTGCGAGCTGGGCGGAAGCGATCAGCAGAACTAGAGGGCAGCGAAAACCCTGCGGGTTTTCTCGACCCGGCGTGACGAAAAAATGGGTATTTTGACCGGGTGGAGGGTCAGACGACTCTCCGGATCAGCTCCCGGTCGATCACCTCGGGAGAGAGGCTGCCATTCCTCATCCGGATGGCCTGCTCGAGGCGCTGCCCGTAGTGGAGCGCCTTCATGAAGTTGTACGAGAGCCTCTTGCTCCTCCAGCCCCGCTCGAGCCAGGTGATGTGGCAGGCGCCCTCCCCCTGTGCGGAGAGGACGTGCACGTGGGTGTCCCCCGGTTTGCCCTTGTTGACCCTGCCGGTACGGTCACGGTAATCGTAGGGTTCACGGGCTTGAACGGTCTGGATGACGATACTGCGGGCCGGGATTGCAACCGTGCTCACGGTCTTAAAAGAGCTATGAGGCCCAGGGTCTTCGGTTTCGCCTGAATCTTCCATGGTACTGTGTTCACCTTGGTATGGACCAAAGCTTCGTGGCAGCGAGGCCCCCGCGCCTGCCCGGTGGTCCCGGTTACGGCGCGATCCTGTTGCCAATGCTATGGTATTTTGTTCCAGGTACAAAAGGATAGTGGTCCCCGGGTCGAAAGTGAGCGGACGGCAGGGCCCGGAACCCCTCCCCGCGCCCTATTTCCCGTCCGGCCCGGGGGTGGAAACCTCCTTCCCCGTGACGGCGTCAAGGTAGACCCGTCGCTCCTTCCGGCCCTCCGCATAGACGAGCTCGTAGAGGGGGTAGGAGAAGAGGGAGAAGGAGACCACCTCGGCGGTGGGCTCGATCCCCTTGAGGACCTCCCGGAGCTGCCCCTCGGTGACCCGCGCCTCCAGGGTCCGCCCGGTCCCCTGGCTGGCCGCGAGGTCCCAGCTCCCCTTGAGGCCGGAGACGGAGGGAAGCCTCTTGGCGAGGAGGGGGATGAAGACCCGCGCCTGCCCGGCCCTCCCTGCCTCGGTGACGATCCTCCGCTCCCGGAGGGCCCCGAGGGCCGCGGTGACCGCCTCATGGGGGAGGGAGGTGAGGACCTCCATCTCCGCCGGGGTCGCCCCCGCGAGGGGGAGCCGGGTGAGGACCCGGACGGCATCGGCGGGGAGGCCGATGACCTCCTGGAAGCCCGGCCGGAAGGAGAGGCCCCGGTGGACCCTGGCGAGCCCGCCGTGGACGGCATCGAGGAGGAAGGAGGCGCTCCTCACCGTCCTCCCGAGGAGCCCGCCCCGGTACTTCAGCCCGACGAGGGCGACCGGCCAGCCCACGGGCTCGGCGGAGACGAGCCGGCTCTTCCCTCCGCCGAGGATCCCCCTCCGGCCCCTCCGCTTCCCGGCGATGGCGATGGCCATCTCCCGGGTGATGGCCGGGGCCGGGCCGGGGAGG
Organism: Methanomicrobiales archaeon; assembly: GCA_028678815.1. Taxonomy (GTDB): domain Archaea; phylum Halobacteriota; class Methanomicrobia; order Methanomicrobiales; family JACTUA01; genus JACTUA01. The sequence goes on from JAJRCS010000127.1 coordinate 1,502, forward strand.
CCGGCCTTCGGGGATGCGGCCGGAGGCACAGCCGGGCCGGGTTCCGGGGGAGCGGGGGCCGCAGGGGCAGGATGGTAAGCCGGCCGGGGCAGCGGTCTCCGGGCCCCCTGTGCCCGGGAGATATCAGGCGTCCCGCCCTTGTGCTCCGTCTCCCGGGGCCCAAACCGCATCCGGGTCTTCCTCCGGGCAAAGCCCCCCATGACGAAGAACTCCCCGGGCTGGAGGGTGGCGAGCTCCTCCACCTCGGCCCGGGAGCCGAAGAAGAGGTCCACGGCCCGGAGGTCGTTCTCGATGGAGAGCTTCCCGATGGCCTGGTTGTTGCACTGGGAGAGGACGTTCTTCGTGACAAAGGAGGGGCGCTGGGTGGCCACGAGGAGGCCGAGGCCCCGCTTCCTCCCCCGGCGGGAGATCTCCTCGATCTTCTTGATGGACTCCTTCGCCTGGGGGATGAACTTGTCCGCCTCCTCGAGAATGAGGAGGTAGGGGATCCGGTGGGCCGAGGCGATCTCATAGAGGATCTCGGCGAGGGCTGCCACCTTCTCCCGCAGGTCGGTCTCCGAGACGTCGAAGACGACAGCCGTCCCGTTCACCACGGCCCGGAGCATGAAGTCCTTCAGGTTCACCTTCTCGATATCCTCGTCGCACTGCTCATCGGAGCCGACCCACAGGACCGGGTACTTCTCCCGGAGGGAGGAGTACTCCCCCTCGGTATCCACGATGACAAAGCCGATGCCGGCGGCGCAGAGGCGCTCGCAGAGGACGGCGATGGCCCAGCTCTTCCCTGCCCCCGACTGGGCGATGATGCAGGTGCGGCCGGTCACCAGGTGCTGCGCATCGATGGCGAAGTCCCGGTCCCCGGCCGTGCCGATGACGAGATCCACAAGAAACCGGGGGGGATGGAGGGCATTAAGCTATCCCCGGTCCGCGGCCGGGGGAACGGGAGTCACCGGGCACAGGGGAACAGGGAGCAGGCAGGGGACGGTTTCAGGCGATGAACCTCCCGGGCTGAGTTTCCTCTTTACCCGGTACTCCGCCGTGCAAAAGTGAACCGCTGGTTTTCCTGCGTCAGATACTCCGCTGTGCAAATGTTAATAAACGGGTATGGGAATATCACCTTCCGGATTGGGGGATGAGAGACTGGATACCATAAAAAAGGACGGAGAGAACAAGAGAGCCCAGCACCTCTACGGCATTGCGACCACCACAAAAAACGGGGACCTGCGCCGGGAGGCGCTCCTCTTCCTCGGTGCCCTTGAGCGGGGCGGGAACGCCGAGGCCGCCCGGGTGCTGGAGCAGATAAAGAGAGACTCGAAAAAAAGAGAGGGACCCGGCAGTTAACATCCGATGCGTTTATTCCCGGATGGATGATCCGGCACCCGGTGCGGGCACCCTACCGGGCGGGTAACGGTCCCTGATCCGGTTCCCTCGTGTCAAACATCATCCGGAGCCAGAGCTCGGTGCAGACCATCCGCCAGATCTCCGGCGAGTAGTCGCCCCCCTCCTCGGCATACGCGAGGAAGCTCGCCATCACCCGGTCCGCGTCCCAGTACTTCCGGGCCCGGAAGGACGGTGACCCGAGGATCTCGAGGACAAAGGGCCGGAGGCCCTCCTTCATCCAGAGCTCCTCGGGGGTGACGAAGCCCATCTTGTCCATCCGGCACCGGATCTCCTCGGGGATGAGGCCCCGGATGGCCCGCCGGAGGATGTGCTTCGTGACCCCGCGCCGGATCTTCTGGTGGAGGGGGAGGGCCGCCAGGTACTCCACCACCCGGAAGTCGAGGAAGGGCACCCGGGACTCGATGGAGAAGGCCATGGAGGTCCGGTCCTCCCAGTGGAGGAGGGCGGGGAGGTTCGTCTCCAGGAGCTCCCGCTTCAGGACCTGGTCGAGGGTCCCCCCGTACCGGGAGACCGGGGGGATCTCCCCCCTGAGGAGGTCCCGCCGCCCCCGCCGGACGAGGGCCTGCCCGAGGGCACCGGAGAAGAATCCCCGGTGGTTCCGCCAGCTCCCCGCCGCCTCGGAGAGGGCCGTGGCGAGGCTGAACCTCCGGAGGAGCCCGGAGATGTAGCTCCCCTGGTAGGGGAGGTAGCCCCCGAGCTGCTCGTCCGCCCCCTGCCCGTCCAGGACCACCTTCACTGAATGGGAGGCGAGCTCCATCACCCGGTACTGGGCATAGATGGAGAGGGAGGCAAAGGGCTCGTCCTGCATGGCGAGGAGCCGGGGGAGGTCCCGTTTCACCTCATCGGGCGTGACGGTGATCCTCCGGGCATCCACCCCGGCGGCGGCCGTCAGGAGGTCGATGTACCGCTCCTCGTTGAACCGGGGCTCAGGGAAGACCACGGAGAAGGTCTTCTGCCGGTCCCCCACGCTCCGGGGCGCCTCCTCCCGGATGAGCCGGTTGATGAGGGCGGCGAGGGTGGAGGAGTCGAGGCCGCCCGAGAGGCAGGTCCCGACGGGGACATCGCTCCGGAGGTGGAGGCGGACGGCGTCCGTCAGGAGCTCCCGGAAGGCCCGGGCAGCCCTCGCGTCCTCGTCGGGCCAGGGCTCCCCGGCCGAGGGGTTCATGGCGACGTCCCAGTACTGCTCCGGGACAGCGGTCCCGGACCGGCCGAAGGTGATCCGGTGGGCCGGCCGGAGCTGCCGGACGCCGTCGAACATGGTCCCTGCCGTGTGGTCGAGGACGCCCCAGGCGAGGAAGGCCATGAGGAGGGGGTCGTCCGGCCGGCCCCCCACCCCCGGGTGGGCGAGGAGCGCCTTGATCTCCGAGGCGAAGAGGATCATGCCGTCGACGGAGGTATAGTAGAAGGGCTTGATCCCGAACCGGTCCCGGGCGCAGAAGAGCTCCTCCCTCCGGGAGTCCCAGAGGGCGAAGGCCCACATCCCGTTGAACCTCCGGAGGCAGTCCTTCCCCCACTCCTCGTACGCATGGAGGATCACCTCGCTGTCGCCGTCGGACCGGAACCGGTGCCCCTTAAGAGCGAGCTCCTCCCTGAGCTCGATGAAGTTGTAGATCTCCCCGTTGAAGACGAGCCAGAGGGTCCCGTCCTCGTTCGGCATGGGCTGCGCCGCTGCCTCAGAGAGGTCGATGATGGCGAGCCGCCGGTGGGCGAGGCCAATGGATCCCTCGACATGGGTACCGCTCCCGTCGGGCCCCCGGTGCCGGATCCGCCCGGACATCCGTTCGAGGAGACCGGGATCCACGGTCCCGCCCCCCGGGAGGAAGATCCCCGCGATCCCGCACATGCTACAAGGAAATGCGAGCGGCGCCCTCTTAATCCTGCCCCCGGGGAGGCGGGCAGCCCCTCCGGCCGGGGATCATGCGGCCCGGGGAGGCACGAGGGCCATGGCGTTCCCGCCCAGGATCCGCTCCAGGTCTGCCGGGGCGAGGCCGAGGCCCGCGAGGAGGGCCGGGAGGCCGAGGGAGAAGTTGTCGGTCCCGAAGAGGACCTGGCGGCTGTGGGCCGCGAGGAGATCCCGGGCGAAGGCGGGGTCACGGGCGAGGGCATTGTACCCGCCCCTCCCGGAGAGGTCTGCGTGGAGGTTCGGGTACCGGGCGAGGAGGTCGCAGAGGATACCGGGTTCCCCCACCTTCCCGGAGGGATACAGGGCCCCGCCCTGCTCCCGGGCGATCCCCTTCCAGAAGAGCGGCCCGTGCCCGATGAAGGCAACCTCCGGGAGCTCCGCGAGGCGTCCCCGGAGGCCGTTGAAGTCGGGGAGGTAGCCGGGGAAGTACCCCCGGCGGTTCCCCTGCCGGCGGCCGAGCCGGTTGCCCCGGTTCAGGGCGTGGGTGAAGACCCGGTTCGCCCAGCTCCAGGGGAAGGGGAACCAGCCGGGCCCCTCCATGTGGAAGACGACGGGAAGGCCGAGGGCCCGGGCCTCCTCCAGGAGTGCCCCGACCGGTGCGGAGTCCCAGGTGCAGCTCACCTTCAGCTCCCCGATCCCCCGGATCCCCCGGGCGTGCCAGGACCGGAGGTCCTCCCGGAAACCGGGCCTCGCCGGGTCAGGGGCATACATCGGGACGATCCGGGTCGGGAACCGCTCGTATGCCGAGAAGACGTCAGCAACGGAGAGATGCTGGTACAGAGACGGGATGACGGGGTGGTCCTCCTCCCAGGTGAGGAGCCAGCCCAGGTCCAGCCGCTCCGCGTCGAGGTACCCGATGATCTTCTCCGGGGAGAAGTCCCGGAACCCGACGTGGAGATGGGAGTCGACCCGCATATCAGCCATTTCACCTGTCCTGCGATGAAGATTTGGATGGCGCGGCTGCCCGCGCCCCCGGCCGCTCCCCCCAACCCACCCGGTGCAATTACCTTCTTATTGCATGCAGATCAACCCTTCCATGACGGGGGAACGGGGGTAAGAGCCCGGCCACGAGCTGCGATGAGGGTACTCGGGATCAACGACGGTATCAACGGCACCGCCTGCCTCCTCGAGGACGGGGTGATCAGGTACTGCCTCCAGGAAGAGCGGCTCACCAACATCAAGAACTACATCGGGTTCCCGGGGAGGAGCGTCGCCGAGATCCTGAGGCTCTCCGGCTGCACCGGCGCTGACCTCGATGCCGTGGCCGTCGCCTCCTTCTCGGTCTTCACCACGCCGAATCCCGCCCTCGGCCTCAAGGAGGTCTACCACCGGACCGACTCCACCCCCTGGAAGGCCCGGATCCTGGATTTCGGGATGAAGACCCCCCTCTACTCCCTCTACAGCGGGCAGAAGCGGAAGCACCGGCTCGCGAACCTGGTGGAGGCCGGTATCCCGGCGGAGAAGGTCGTCTTCCTGGACCACCACCTCTGCCACGCGGCCTCGGCCTACTACGGTGCTCCCTGGAAGGACGAGGAGGTCCTCGTCCTCACCTGCGACGGCTCGGGGGACGGCCTCTGCGCCACCATCTACACGGGGAGGGACGGGGGGATCACGAAGCTCGCCGAGACCGCGGCCGGCTCCTCCATCGGGGACATCTATGCCCGGGTCACCTTCATGCTCGGCTTCGTCCCCCACGAGCACGAGTGGAAGATCATGGGGATGGCCCCCTATGCCCCGCCCCGGGGGGCTGAGCAGAGCTACGGGGTTTTCCGGAGGTACCTCTCCGTCCCCGGGGGGAGCCTCACCTTCCGGCGGGAGATCTCCGAGCCCACGAACCTCATCTACCGGAGGCTCAGGCGGGACCTCGAGTTCCACCGGTTCGACTGGGTCTGCGGCGGGGTCCAGCGGATCACCGAGGAGCTCCTGGAGGGCTGGGTAAGAAACGCCATCGGGAAGACGGGGATCCGGAAGATCGCCCTCGCCGGCGGGGTCTTCATGAACGTGAAGGCCAACAAGCGGATCATGGAGATGCCGGAGGTGGAGGACCTCTTCATCTTCCCCTCCTGCGGGGACGAGTCCACGGCCATCGGGGCGGCGTACTGGGCCTACGCGGAGAAGGTGCGGGAGGCCGGCGGGGAGGTGCGGATCCCGGCCCTCGATACCATCTACTTCGGCACGTCCTTCACCGGGAAGGACGTGCTCGAGGCGGTGGCCCGGCGGCCGGGGAAGTTCCGGTGCACCCCCCATGCCGACATCGGGAAGGAGGTGGCGGCCCTCGTCGAGGCAGGGGAGGTGGTGGCCCGGTGCAGGGACCGGATGGAGTTCGGGGCCCGGGCCCTCGGGAACCGGTCCATCCTCGCCGACCCGGCGAAGCCCGGCTGCGTCCGGACCATCAACATGATGGTGAAGAAGCGGGACTTCTGGATGCCCTTCGCCCCCGTGGTCTCCTGGGACCGGCAGGACACCTGCATCGTGAACCCCAAGCGGGTCCGGTCCCCCCACATGATGCTCTCCTTCGACACCACGGGGAGGAGGGAGGAGTTCATCGCCGCGGTCCACCCCGCCGACCTCACGGCGAGGGCCCAGATCCTCGGGGAGGGGCAGAACCCGGCCTACCACCGGATCCTCGGGGAGTTCGAGCGGCTCACCGGCCGGAGCGTCCTCCTGAACACCTCCTTCAACCTCCACGGGTATCCCATCGTCGCCGGGCCGGAGGAGGCCCTCTGGGTCTTCGAGAACTCGGGGCTCGGGTACCTCGCCCTCGGGGATTACCTGGTCACCAGGGAGAAGGCTGCCGTCCCATGACCGGGCTCCGGCGGGAGGCTGCATGACCGAACCGGGCTTTGGAAGGCTCCTCGCCACCATCGTCCTCGCCGCGGCCTGTGCCTTCCTCATCTATGCGGGCATCATCACCTTCTTCGTGAACCCGTACATCGCCCACCACACCTGGAGCCAGGTGGACCGGAACCTCCGGGTGTACGGCGATGATACCGGGGCCGGCGGGGAGAGCGTCTACTTCATCGGGAACTCCCAGGTGATCCATGACCTGGACCCGGCCGTCGTGGAGGAGGTGCTCGCCGGCTCGAACCTGAGCCTCAGGGTCCACAACCTGGGGGTGGACGACGATACCCCTCTCCAGCGGCTCATCGAGCTCCGGGGGATCCTCGAGGCACGGCCGAGGATGGTCATCCTGGGGTACAGCTACACCTCCTTCTCCAACCTGACCCGGTACGTCCCCGATGACAACCTCGCCCTCCTCTCCGGGAAGCTCCGGCTCGATCCGGCCTCCCGTTCCCTCTTCTCGCCCGACCAGCTCGCCCTCATCGACGGGAACTGGTTCGGGGAGCTCCTCTTCAAGCGGAAGTTCATCATCCCGAGCATCCGGAAGGTCTTCGGGATCCACCTCCAGGAACGGGACAACATCGTGAACGACACCATGACGTACGAGCAGAAGCTCATCATCGCGAAGAACCCCTACGACGCCTTCCTCGCGCCGGTCTACCCGGAGGAGAATGTCCAGAAGGAGGCCTTCCGGCACCTCGCCCGGGAGCTTGAAGCGGCGAACATCACTGTCGTGTACGTCACCATGCCCCTCGACCCCATGCGGTCGGAGACCATACCGGACGCGACGAGGGAGAACTTCTCCCTCTTCATGAACGCGACCGGCGTCCGGTCCCTGGACCTGGAGAGGGCGTACGGGTCGGCGGACTTCATGGACCTGGTCCACATGAACCGGTACGGGCGGGAGAAGTTCTCAGGAAGCGTGGGCGCCCTCATCCTCGGGGAGGTTCGGCCGGGTGCAGTTTAACTCCGTCGAGTACCTCGTCTTCTTCATCGCCGTAGCCCTGGTCATCCACGCGCTCCGGGAGCGGCGGTACCAGCACGCCTTCCTCGTCGCCGCCTCCCTCCTCTTCTACTGGGTCTCGGGCGGGATCTTCATCCTCCTCATGCTCTTTGTCACCATGGTCACCTTCCTCGGGGGGGCCGCCCTCGAGGGGGAGACCGACCGGAGGAGGAGGAAGGGGCTCCTCGCGGTGACGACCGCAATCACCCTCGCCATCCTCGGTTTCTTCAAGTACTATGACTTCGCCATCGCCTCGGCGAACGAGCTCTTCACCGCGTGGGGGGTGCCGGCAGCCCTCCCCTACCTGCAGACCGCCCTCCCCATCGGGATCTCCTTCTACACCTTCCATGCCCTGAGCTACATCTTCGATATCTACCTGGGGAGGCTGAAACCGACCCGGTCCCTCACCGAGTACACCCTCTACATCACCTTCTTCCCCCAGCTCGTCTCGGGCCCCATCATCCGGGCCCGGGAGTTCCTCCCCCAGCTCCGGGACCGGCTGGTCATCACCCCCGGGAACGTGAAGTACGGGGTCACGAGGATGGCCGTCGGGATCGTGAAGAAGGTGGTCATCGCCGACAACCTCGCCTACTACGTGGACCTCGTCTTCTCGAACCCGGCGGTGCCCGTCCAGGAATCCAACTCCTTCTTCATCATCTCGGGGACCATCCTCTTCGGCCTCCAGATCTACTTCGACTTCTCGGGGTACATCGACATCGCCATCGGCTCGGCGGCCATCCTCGGCCTCATCCTCCCCGAGAACTTCAACAACCCGTACTTCTCGGCGAGCCCCACGGAGTTCTGGCGCCGGTGGAACATCACCCTCTCGGCCTTCATCCGGGACTACGTGTACATCCCCCTCGGGGGGAACCGGCGTGGAAAGCTCCGGACCTATGCGAACGCCTTCTTCTCCATGCTCCTCTGCGGGATCTGGCACGGGGCCTCCTGGAACTTTTTCCTCTGGGGGGCCTTCCACGGCCTCCTCCTCTCGGTCCACAAGGCCCTCGTGGACTGGAACCCCGGCCGGCGGGTCCGGGTTGCCCTGGGGATGGGGGGGGCGGCCCCTGACGGGGGGGACAGCGACGTGAGTTTCGGGGTCCGGGGGGCCGACGCCCCCATCCGGATCACCCCGGTCACCATCGCGAAGATCCTCGTCACCCAGTACTTCATCTTCCTCGGGTGGCTCATCTTCCGGGTCCATGACCTCGACGACCTCCTCTACTGCCTCCACGAGTTCATCTTCATCGACTGGCAGTCCATGGTGAACGGCCTCACCAAGTACCGGGACATCCTCCAGACGAACCTGCTCCTCCTCGGGGCTGTCACCGTCGTCCTCCTCATCCTCCTCTCCCGGCGCCTCAGGAAACAGGGGATCGACGGTATCGTGAACTTCGATTACGTGAAGGCCATCCGGGATTTGAGCCTCCCCTGGTACGGGCTCTTCATCCTGGTGGTCATCCTCCTCCTCCTCTGCGTCTCCCCGAGTGCAAGCCCCGAGTTCATCTACTTCCAGTTCTGAGACCCTCACCGGGGCAACCGGACCGGCTCAGGGAGGGAAAAAAGGGATTTACTCCCTGGCGAGGGCCGCCCCGATGGCCCCGCCCATCAGCCCGAGGAGGGCATGGTAGAGGACGATGGAGATGATCCACAGGGTGCTTGAGAACCCTGCCTGGCCCAGGATCTCCACGAGGGCACGGTTGAAGATCCCGGCGAGGCCCAGGTAACCGGCGGCGAGGACGGAGGCCACGATGAGGCCCCCGATGATCCCCGCCACGCCCCCCACCTTCGCCCCGTTCTTCGGGTTGCCCCGGGCGATGAGGCCTGCCACGAACCCGCCGATGATGGGGCCCAGGACGGGGAGGATGGAGAGGAGGAACATGACGATGGCCCCGACCGCGGCCGCGAGCCAGAAGGTCTGCTTTCCCATGATCGCACCTACCGGTACTCGGAAGGAGGAGGCATAAACATGATGGGCTGCATCCAGCGAAACCAGCCCCTGATCCCGCGGGGTGCTGCCCCCCACGTCTCCATCCTGCCCGTCCCCATGGATATATGTGACCCTTCCCCCCATGATAGAGGGAAGAGGTGTCCCGGGGAGGATCCCGGAAGCGGTATGGCAGGAGAAGGCGTGGAGCTGCATGTGGTCACGGCCTGGGACGCGGGGGAGATCGTCGCCCTCTACCGCTCGGCCGGCTGGTGGCAGGAGGAGAGGGACGACCCGTCGGAGATCGTGCCCCTCATCCAGGGTTCCCTCGTCTTTGTCGTCGCCGTGGACCGGGCCACCGGGAAGGCCGTGGGCATGGGGCGGGCCATCTCGGACGGGGTCTCGGACGCCTACATCCAGGACCTCGTCGTCCTCCCGGGGTACCGGGGCCGGGGGATCGGCAGGGCCATCCTCGGCCGGATCCTCCATGAGTGCCGGGAGCGGGGGATCGGCTGGATCGCCCTCATCGCCGAGGGGGGATCCGGGGACTTCTACCGTCAGCTCGGCTTCGGGGTCGACGAGGGGGACCTCCCCATGATGTACCGGGGCGGGGGCGGCGATGCTCCCGGCTGACTTCACTCCGGTGACCCTCGCCGATCGGGAGCTCTTCGCGGGATGGTACCGGTCCTTCCCCCAGCTGCACAGCGACAACAGCTTCGCGAACATGGTCTGCTGGAATCACTATGCCCACTACCGGAAGGCGGTGGCAGGGGACCACCTCGTCCTCTCGAGCACCGTCGGGGGCGAGACCCGGTTCCGGTTCCCCATCGGGCCCTACGAGCCGGAGATCACGAGGGAGGTCCTCCGCCTCGCCCTCGAGGAGGGAGGGAGCACCCCCTTCGTCGTCTTCAACGGCGAGGACCGGAACTACCTCGCGGGCCTCTGCCCTGATCTCCCCCTCCACCCCTTCCACGACTTCTTCGAGTACGTGTACCGGAGCTCGGACCTCGCGGACCTCCCCGGGAAGCCCTACCAGACCATCCGGCGCCAGCTGAACCGGTTCAGCCGGCGCTGCA
>JAJRCS010000206.1 GCA_028678815.1 Methanomicrobiales archaeon
GGCCATAGAGGAGGACTCCCTTCGGCGGCTCGATGCCGAGCTTCCTGAAGAGCTCGGGGTGGCGCATGGGGAGCTCGATGGTCTCCCTCACCCGCTGGAGCTCGTCCTTCAGGCCGCCGATGTCCTCATAGCTCACCTTCTTCAGGCCCTCGAAGCCTGCCGCGGGCTTGTCCGAGAACTCCACCTGGGTGTTCTTCGAGATGATGATGGCGTTCTCGGGCTCCACGAGCACCGCTTTGAAGGCCACGAGCTGCGCCTGCATGAAGGGGAGCCCCGCGGGGATGGGGACGAGGTCGTTCTTCACCACCGGGTAATCGATGAGCCGGTTCGCGACCCCCGGGTAGTTGATGGGGACCTGCCGGGGCATGTCCTCGGGGGGCGCGAGGACGACCCGCTTTGCCTCCACCTCCTCCTCCACCGCGGTGACCTTCACCCGGTCCCCGATGGCGATCCCGGCGTTCGCCCGGGTGAAGTTGTCCACCCGCACCTTCCCCTGGTGCCAGTCCGAGACCATGGACCGCCAGACCTTGGCCACCGTCCTCCGCTTCCCCTCGATGGAGACGATATTGCCCGGGGACAGCCGGAGCTGGAGCATGGTCTCGGGATCGAGCCGCACCTTCCCCGCCCCCTGGTCCTCCGGGTACGCGCTGTCGACCTTCAGGAATACTTCAGGCATCACCTTAAATTGATGTACAGAGGATAATAAGTTTCAGTATGCGGCTCCTCCTCTTCGACCCCTTCCACGGCTCCTCCGGTGACATGATCACCGCGGCCCTCCTCCACCTGGGGGCGGACCGGGAGGAGGTCTTCCGGGCCATGGCCTCGGTGGTGAAGGAGCCCCTCGTCGACGAGGTGGAGCGGAACGGGATCCGGGCCCTCCGGGTCAGGACCCGGGCGGAGGCCCATCCCCGGTCCCTGGAGGAGGTTCTCGGGAAGCTCGCGGGTGCCGACGCACCTCCCGGCGCCATCGCCATGGCGGAACGGGTGATCGGGAGGCTCCACAAAGCCGAGGAGGCGGTCCACGGGGAGGTCGTCCACTTCCACGAGGTGGGGGCTGACGATGCCATCGCCGATATCATCGGGGCATGCACGGCGCTGCACACCCTCGGGGCCGGGCAGGTGGCGGTCCTCCCCATCGCCCTCGGAGGGGGGCTCATCATCGGGTCCCACGGGACCCTGCCCGTCCCCGCCCCCGCCACGGCCGCCATCCTCGCTGCCTCGCACCTCCTGGGATACCCCGGCCCGAAGGACGGGGAGCTCCTCACCCCCACGGGGGCCGCGCTCCTCGCCGAGTTCGCGACCCTCCCTGCCACCCGGGTGCCGCCGGGGAAGGTCCTCGCGGTGGGGTACGGGGCGGGGACCCGGGAGACGGGCACCATCCCCAACCTCCTCCGGGTCTTCCTCCTGGAGACCGGGGAGCCGGAGGAGGACCGGGTCGAGATCCTGGAGACGAACGTGGACGACGTGAGCCCCGAGGTCATCGCCCACGCCATCACCCGGCTCATGGAGGCGGGTGCCAGGGACGCCTCCGTGATCCCCATGGTGATGAAGAAGGGCCGGAGCGGCCACCTGGTCCGGGTCATCTCGGACCCCGCCCTCACCGGGCCCCTCGCCCTGGTCCTCGCCGGGGAGCTCGGCACCCTCGGCATCCGGGTCATCCCGTCGGTCCACCGGCTCGTGGCCTCCCGGCGGGTCATCCCTGTGCCGGTCACCCTCGGCGGGGAGACCCGGGAGATCTCCGTGAAGGTCGGGTCCCTCGGCGGGAAGGTCACGTCGGTGAAGCCGGAGTTCGAGGAGGCCCGGGCATGGGCCGGGGAGAAGGGTGTGCCGGTGCGGGAGATCCTCCGGAGGGCGGAGGAGGCGGCCTGGCAGCACCTGGCCCGGGAGGGGAGCCATGGAGGGTGAGCGGGCCGCCGAACGGGTCTCCACCGGGATCCCGGCCCTCGATACCCTCCTCGGGGGCGGCCTCGAGCGCCGGGCCATCACCCAGTTCTACGGCGAGCCCGGATGCGGGAAGAGCACCCTCGCCCTCGCCGCCGCGGTGGAGCGGCTCCGGGCCGGGGAGGCGGTCATCTACCTGGACACCGAGGGCTTCTCGGTGGAGCGCTTCCGGCAGCTGGCCGGCCACCGGGCAGAGGAGCTCGCCCGGAACCTCTTCCTCTTCGAACCCATGGACTTCGAGCAGCAGGGGCTCATGATCGCCGACTCCGAGCGGCTCCTCCAGAAGGGGGGGACCGGGCTCCTCGTCGTCGACTCGGTGACGGCCCTCTACCGCACCGAGCTCGCGAGCGGGCAGGAGGCGCAGCGGAGGCTCGCCCGGCAGGTGATCTACCTCCTCGGACTCGCCAGGAAGCACAACGTGCCGGTCCTCGTCACGAACCAGGTGTACATGGACGTGACGAGGAATGTCCTCATGGGCCTCGGGGGGAGCACCATGGCCCACCTCTCCAAGGCCATCGTCCGGCTCGAGGGCTCGGAGGGGGTCCGGCGGGCGGTCCTTGAGAAGCACCGCTCCCTGCCCGCCGGCGGTGCGTTCTTCTTCGAGATGTCCGGCGACGGTATCAGAGTTCGAGAGAGCCGGTGAAGACCGTCCTCGCCGGCCCCTCCATCTCGTTCTTCTCCCCGAGCCGGATGGTGAGGGGGCCGCCCACCGTCTCCACGTGGACGGTGTCCCCGACGAGGCCGAGCCTCCGTGCCACGGCTGCCGAGGCCATGGCCCCCGTCCCGCAGGAGAGGGTCTCTGCCTCCACCCCCCGCTCGTAGGTCCGGATGTGGAGGAGGTTCTCCCCCCGCTTCTCCACGAAGTCCACGTTCGCCCCCTGGGGGAAGGTGTGGTGGTTCCGGATGGGCGGGGCGACGTCCTCGATATCGATGGACCCCACCTCGTCCACGAAGACGACGGCGTGGGGCACCCCGGTGTTCACCGCGTAGACGGTGTCCTCCAGGATCTCCTCCTTATATTCCCCGGTGCCCGTGGCCGGGATGTCCTTCCGGTCGAACTTCGGGGCCGGCATGCTGATGGTGGCCGTGAACTCCTCCTCTTGGTCGTACCTCGCGGTGACCTCGATGACCCCTGCCCTCGTCTCGATGGAGAAGGCGTCCTTCGCGTACCCCTTGTCAACGATGTACTTGGCGAGGCAGCGGATCCCGTTCCCGCACATGTCGGCCTCGCTCTCGTCGGGGTTGAAGATCCGCATCCTCAGGGGGACCTTCTCCCCCTTCGCGAGGAAGAGCACCCCGTCACCGCCGATACCGAACCGCCGGTCCGTGTACAGGGACGCGAACTTCGGCTTCATCTCCTCGGGGATGAGCTCACCCCCGATCTCGTCGATGAGGATGAAGTCGTTCCCGTTCCCCTGCAGTTTCGTAAACACCAGTTCTGCCATGTCGTAACCTCCTACCCGATCCCCCAGAGTTTCAGGGCCCGCTCCAGCTCGTAGTGCTGCTTCGCGTACTCCGCGAGGGGGATCCCCTCCATGAAGGCGTCCACCGCCTGCCGCATGGCCATGGCCCCCGCGGCAGTACCGTCGGGGTGGCCGTGGATCCCGCCGCCTGCCTGCAGCACGACGTCGGTCCCCAGGGTCTCGAGCTCGGCAAAGACCTTTCCCGGGTGGAGCCCCCCGCTCGAGACGGGGAAGGTCCGCTTCTTCCCGAAGCAGGGGCCGGTGAGGACCCGGTTGTCCCCGAGGACCTCGGGGGCATCGTGGCTCATCTTCCCCGAGACGGTGCCGGTGTGGAGCTGGTCGCCGCCGAGCCAGCGGACGAGCCGGGCGAAGGGCCGGAAGGCGATGCCATGCTCCCTGTTCCGGGTCATCGCCGCGTGCATCGCGCGGTGGACGTGGATGGGGACGGTGACACCGGGGGCCTCCCCGAGGGCCTGGAGGGCCCCGAAGCCGGCGATGATGACATCCACCATCACCATGTTCGCCCCGAGGCTGATGGCCTCCTCTGCCTTCTCCACGATCCGGTCCGGCCGGGTGGTGATGTTCACCGCGTAGAGGACCTGCCGGCCGGTCTCCTCCTTCACCCTCCCGAGGGCCTTCATCACCCTCGGGACCCGCTCGCGCATGGGGCAGAAGGCCTGGTCGGTGAGGGTCTCGTCGTCCTTGATGAGGTCGACCCCCCCGGTGGCTGCCTGGTACGCCACCTCCGCCGTGTCGGCGGGGGTGAGGCCGACCTTCGGCTTGATGATGGTCCCGACGTGGGGGCGGTTCGTGGTCCCGACGAAGGCCCGGATCCCCCGGATCCCGAACCTCGGCCCGCCGAAGGGGACGAGGGAGTCGGGGAAGTCCATGTCGAGGAGCCTCACCGAGGCGAGCCTCCGGAGGCCGAAGAGGTTCCCGGCCACCACCGAGAGGTACTGGGCGACGTTCCCGGGCTCGAAGATCTCGGCGGGGTACCGGATCTTCGCCAGGCAGAACCCGTCCCCGGGGACGATCTCCATCACCTCCCCGTCCAGCCTCCGGACGTAATCGGCCGTCGTCCCTATACCCGTCCAGGTGCCGGTCGTCTCCTCCTCGGCGATCCACCGCGCCGCCTCCTCCGGGGAGGTCCCCTTCTCCGGCCTGAACCGGTACGTTGCAATGACATCCGGCATGGTATCACCCCTGATCTCGGTGGGCTATCTGAAATGTCTTGTGGAACTCCTCGATGTCCCAGCCCAGGAACTCCCGGATGATGATGTACGCGAGGGAGGGCGGGATGGCCCCCTCCTCGGTGACGATGAGGTCGATGTAGGCCGCCGGGGTGACGTCGAAGACCGGGTTGTGGACGGTGACCCGGGGGAGTTTCTCCACCCGGGCCTTCGGGAGGACCTCGTCGCCGGCCCGCTCCTCGATCTCCACGAGCTCCCCGAGGGTCGTCCGGGGGGCGAACTTGTAGGTCTCGGCCGCGACGATGAAGGGGGTCCGGGCCTCGTGGGCCGCGAGGGCCACGAGCGAGGTCCCGATCTTGTTCACCACCGCCCCGTTCACGGCCACGGCGTCGGCGCCGACGAAGACCCGGTCGATCCGGTTCATGAAGTGCCTGACCGCCGAGTCCACGATGTAATGGGTGGGGATGCCGGCGTCCGAGAGGGCCTGGATGGTGAGGAGCCCCTGGTTCCCCGGCCGGACCTCCGTCGCGAAGACCTCGAAGTCCTTCCCCTGCCGGGCGGCCGTGATGATACAGGAGAGGGCGGCCTCGGAGTTGCAGTGGGTGAGGATCGTCTCCCCATCGGCGATGTGGTGGGCCCCGATCTCCCCGATCCGCTCCACGGCCCCCTTCGAGGACCGGATGAACTGGTCCGCGGCCCGGATCACCCCGTCCCGGGCCTCCCCGAGGTCCTCCGCCTTCCCGAGGGGGGCCATGACGAGGTGGACGGCGTTCGGGAGGGAGACCGCCGTGGGCCGGGTGGCGAGGAGGAGGCCGGCCGCCTCCTCCATCCCCTTCCGGAACCCCGCGAGGTCCCGTGCGTCGAGTTCCCTCGCGTGGGCCCGGAGGGCCTCCACCGCGGCGCGGGCGATCCGCCCCGCCCCCCGGATCTCCATCCGCTTTATCTTCTCCGCAGTCGCATGGACAGTCATAGGAAACCCGTAGACTCTTTCTCTCCCGGAGCATAGAATGGTTGCGCCAGGCCGCTGCCCCCCGCCGTCCACCCCGCTTTCCCCGTCCGTCGCCGTGGTCTTCGACAGCGCGGGGACCCTCCTCAGGACGTACCGGGTGGTGAAGAACATCCCGTCCGGCGAGATCCTCCCCGACGTGGAGACCACGGCCATCACCGCGGCCTCGGGGGACCGGGCCCTCCTCGTGCTGAACGTCCGGTCCCGGGAGGTGATGAAGGGCCCGCCGGGCCAGCTCCTCTCCGAGTACCTCGGCACCCACCAGGTGAGCTTCGGGGTCGCCTGCGCGAACCGGGTCTTCACCCACGAGGAGGCCGCGGAGGTCCTCTACGGCGACCGGGTGGCGAGGGTCTCAGACCTCCAGGAGTGCATCCGGGAGGTCTGGGAGCGCTGCCGGCTCGAGGCCCTCGTGGTCATCGACAGCGGGGTCATCCTGAACTTCTCCCCCGGGATCATCGAGTTCACCGTCACCTCCGGCGGCCGGCCCTTCCCGGGGGCCGTGGAGACCATCGGGGACCTCCACCGGATGGGCGTCGCCACCTACATCGCCTCGGGGGACCGGGCCTCGAAGCTCGAGCGGATCGCGGACCACCTGGGGATCCCGAGGGATCATGTCTACGGCGTGGCCACCCCCTCCATCAAGGCGAGGATCGTCGAGGACCTGAAGGAGCAGTACGGCCTCGTGGTGATGGTGGGGGACGGGATCAACGACCTCCCGGCCTTCGCGAAGGCAGACCTCGCCATCCTCACCCTCCAGCAGCCGGGCGAGAAGCCCACGTCCCTCTTTGAGGCGGTGGACCACGTGGTGCCCCGGGTGCGGGACACGGTCACGATCGTGAGGGATCTCGCACGTCGGAGTTGAGCCCGTTCCGGCCCGCGGGCCAATATAAAAGATAATATTCATCCACCGTACAGAGTAAGGGTGAGAGGATGGAGCACGCATGACCCCCCTGATCACGGTCGACCGGCTCTCCATGCGCTTCGACGGGAAGAAGGCCCTGAGCAACGTGAGTTTCGAGATCGCCGAGGGCGAGATCATGGGGATCATCGGCCGGAGCGGGGCAGGGAAGACGGTCCTCATGCACCTCATCCGGGGCGTGGACCAGCCGCCCACGAGCGGGAAGATCATCTACCACGTGGCGGTCTGCGACCGGTGCGAGAACATCGAGCTCCCCAGCATGGCAGGGAAACCCTGCCGGGCCTGCAGCGGCACCCTCTCCGCCATGGACGTGGACTTCTGGGACGAGAAGAACGAGGCCATGAAGCGGCGGATCATGCACCGCACGGCCATGATGTTCCAGCGGACCTTCGCCCTCTACGGGAACGACCGGGTCATCGAGAATGTCCTCCGGGCCCTGGATGACATCAACTACCCCGAGGAGAAGTCCATCAACCGGGCCGCCGACCTCCTGGACCAGGTCCGGCTCTCCCACCGGATGATGCACATCGCCCGGGACCTCTCCGGCGGGGAGAAGCAGCGGGTCGTCCTCGCCCGGCAGCTCGCCAAGGAGCCCTTCCTCCTCTTCGCCGACGAGCCCACGGGGACCCTGGACCCCGAGACCGCCCGGCTCGTCCACGAGATGCTCAAGACCGCGGCAAAGGAGAACAGCATGGGCATGATCGTCACCTCCCACTTCTCCCAGGTGGTCCAGGACGTGGCGGACCGGGCCCTCCTCCTGAACAACGGGGAGATCTCCATGATCGGCTCCCCCGCCCAGGTCATCGGGAAGTTCATGGCCGGCCTCCATGACAACGAGGAGTTCGCCCAGCCGAAGGTGGGAAATAAAATGATCGAGGGCCG
>JAJRCS010000131.1 GCA_028678815.1 Methanomicrobiales archaeon
GCGGAGCCGGGTCATCCAGGAGATCTTCGAGTTCTACCCCGACATCGGGGAGATTGTCCTCCTGGAGTCCTTCAAGCGGCAGGCGAAGCCCGAGGGGACCGGGCAGTAACTCATTCCCGCACTTTTTTCCTTCGCACCACCCGCAGCATAACCCTATTATCGGCAACACCCAACCGGTTAGTACCGGCGGGTGACCGCCTGATACGAAAAGGGGGGATGAAGATGGAGGGGGAACCGGGCACAAAGGGGAAGGGGGAGCCGCCCCTGGGAGATCTCGTCGTCGAGGACCTGAAGGGGATCCGGAGCGAGATCCTCCTCTACGGGATCGCGGTCATCGTCATCATCGTCGGCTCGGCACAGTTCGGGATCGCGGTGCTCGAGACCCTGGAGATACCGCTCCTCGTCTTTGCCACCATCGTCCTCATCATCTATTTTCTCCTTGCCCTCAGGGGAGCCAGGAGCAGGGTGACCGGTGGGAAGGCAGGGGAGGCACGGCAGAGGTAAATCAGGGGACCGGGCAGCCGGAGAGATCCTTTTTTCATCTCCCTTCCCCCGTACACACTGTGGACCATGCCTGACCCCCGTTATTACCACAGGTCCGTCGAGACCGCCCCCCGGGCCGATATCGACTCCCTCATCGATGACCGGGTGCGCCACACGGTCAGGTACGCGAACGAGCATTCGCCCTTCTACCGCTCGTGGTTCCGGGAGCACGGGATCGATCCCGCCTCGGTGAAGGAGCACGAGGATCTCCTCGCCCTGCCCGTCATCTCGGGGAAGACCATCCGGGCGAACCAGCCGCCGGTGAAGGAGGAGTTCCTCTTCCGGAGCGTGGACTGGAAGGACGTCTTCACCGTCCACGAGACGAGCGGGACGAGCGGCACCCCCAAGGCCTTCTTCCTCACCTGGGAGGACTGGGAGCGGTACGCCGAGAAGTACGCCCGGTCCTTCGTCTCCCAGGGCTTCGGCCCCGGTGACCGGGTGGTCATCTGCGCCTCGTACGGGATGAACGTCGGGGCGAACACCATGACCCTTGCTGCGAGGGAGACCGGGATGACCATCATCCCCGAGGGGACCTGCAACTTCCCCGTCCGGGTGATCACGAGCTTCCGCCCGACCGGGATCGTCGGCTCGGTCTTCAAGCTCCTCAACCTGGCCCGCAGGCTGAAGGCAGAGGGCATTCCCCCGCCGGAGTCCGGCGTGACCCGGCTCGTGGCAGGGGGGGAGTCCTTTGCCCCGGAGTCCCGGGAGTACGTCGCGGAGATCTGGGGGTGCCCCGTGCACAACACCTACGGGTCCACCGAGGGGACCATGTGCGGGGAGTGCGAGGAGCACACGGGCCTCCATGTCCCCGAGGATCTCGTCCACATGGACGTCTACGACCCGGGCATGGCGTCCTTCGTCCCCGACGGGGAGTGCGGCCGGATCGTCCTCTCCACCCTCATCGGCCCCGGGGAGCGCTGCGGGACCCTCCTCCTCAACTACGACACCGAGGACACGACGGTGGTGCTCTCGAGGGACCGGTGCTCCTGCGGCCGGACCCACCTGCGGATCCTGAACCCCCAGCGGGATGCCGAGACCTTCCGGGCAGGAGGGGCGTTCCTCAACCGGGTGGACGTGGAGCGGGGGGTCTTCCAGCGGGAGAACATGGAGTACCTCACGGGGGACTACGAGGCCTTCCTCCACAACGGCGAGAAGGAGGGGGCGACTGACCTGCGGCTCACCATGGAATGCATCGACCCGGACAAGACCGACCGGGACGGGATACAGGACCGGTTCATCAGGGGATTCATCGGGAGGAATCCCTTCCTTAAAAAGGCCCACGATACGGGCCTCCTCACCTTCTCCTTCTCCTTTGCCTGCATCGGGACCCTCGAGCACCAGACCCTGAAGGGAAGGCCGAGGCGGATGGTGGACCGGAGGACAGGTACCGCCGCAAAGAGCTGATCGCCGGGGGGAAGCTCGGAAAAAGGGAGCGGGGAGAATCAGCCGGGCCGGTTGCAGATGGCCTTCCGGATGACGTCCTCGGAGGGTCTGAAGTAGAGGTCGTCATGGCCGGTCCACCGCTCGCAACCCCGGAAGACCACCGCGGGGATCCCCTGGTGGCTCTCGCCCATGACATAGTTCGCGAAGCCCGCGATCTCGTCCACCACCGCCTCCTCGGTGATGAGGAGGATGTGGCCAAAGAGGTCGGTGTCGTTCCGGAAGTCCCGGATGGCGGGGAAGCCGCTCCACCCGATGGCATTCCCCGTCTGGCCCCGCCGGAAGGCCCGCCCGCAGGTGTCGGTGATGATGGTCCCGACCTCCTTCCCCGACCTCCTCCGGACCCCTGCCCGAACCTCGGCCGCCGCCCCCATGGGGTCGGGGGGGAGGAGGATGACGTACCCGTCCTCGATGTTGGACCGGTCCACCCCAGACCTGACCCCGATGTGACCGAAGGGGAGCTCCGAGAGGATGAAGGGGTGATCGATGAGCACCTCCTTCGCCTCGTCGAGGACCGACTGGACGAACCGGGGGTCCTCCCTGTCACGCCTCGCGATCCGCTCGGCATACTCCGACGGCTGGATCTCCGAGAGCCTCCGGGTGTGGCCCTTTGCCTTGGAGTAGATGGTGGAGGCGAGGACGAGGATATCCCCGTTTTCGAGGGCCACCCGCTCGCAGACGAGGGCCGGGATATCGTCCCCCTTCTGGATGAGGGGGAGCCCCTCGACAGGGATCACCTGGATGGTCATGGAGGGAGGTAGCGCGTTGGCGGACATAAAAGGGATGGTTTCCTGCCGTCTCCGGCAGGGGGCGCCGGGGGGCCCCGGAGCCGGGCTCCCTCCCTCCCTCTGCCCGGCTCCCGCTGTGCCCGGGGCTGACCTGGAGGAAGGATCAGTAGTTCTCGGCCCAGGGCTCGAAGTAGGCCCTCGCATGGGCGCAGACGGGGCACTTCAGGGGGACCCCGGCCGCCTCGTGGACGTACCCGCAGTTCCGGCACTTCCACCTGATGGGCGCATCCCGTTTGAAGACCGTGCCCTTCTCCACCTTCTCGAGGAGCTTCCGGTACCGCCGCTCGTGGTATGCCTCGACCTTTGCAACCTGCCGGAAGGTGTTCGCCACATCGGGGAGTCCCTCCTTCTCTGCAACCTGCCCGAATCCCGGGTAGAGGGTTCCCCATTCGACCTTCTCCCCCTCGGCGGCGGCCATCAGGTTCGCAGCCGTGGTCCCGGTGATCCCTGCCGGGTACGAGGCGGTGATCTCCACCATCCCGCCCTTCAGGTGGTTGAAGAAGAGCTGGGCATGCTCCCGCTCGTTGTCGGCGGTCTCCTGGAAGATGCCCGAGATCTGCTCGTATCCCTCCTTCTTCGCCACGCTCGCGAAGAAGCTGTACCTCGTCCGCGCCTGGGACTCGCCGGCGAAGGCGGCGAGGAGGTTCTTCTCCGTCTGGCTGCCTTTCAGGTCCATCGTATCCTTCTCCTCCATACAGGTGTTTTCGGAGGGTATGAATAATCTGCTGGTAAAGGGAGAGGCTCTGGCGTGCAGCCGGTACATTGGCAGGAAGCCCTCTTATCCCTCGCAGGGGCAGGTTCCCCTTTGTCATCCGGTAGAACCTGAAGCAGGTGGGGAGTACTCCGGGAGGTGAGCTGCGGGGATGCGCAGGAACATTGATCACGTCTGAAAAGAAGAGTGATGCAAGGAACCGGGGACATGGAACGGATTACTCCCTGCCTGTTCATCGGCGATCTCGGCGATGACCGGCACGTCGCCGGCCGGGAAGGCTGGGCCATCATCCACGCGGAGAAGGAGATCCACAGGCGGTACCGGATGGCCCGGCACCTTCCCCCGAAGGATTTCTTCCTCACCCCCGACGGGAACGAGATCTTCCTCTCCTTCGAGGATGCCCTCCGGACGGGCCAGGTGAACACCGGCTGCATCCTCCCCGCCGTCGAGTTCACCCACCGGCACGTGGCCCGGGGCCACCGGGTCCTTCTCCACTGCATCTCCGGCGCCTCCCGTGCCCCGGCCATCGCGATGCTCTACCTCCTCAGGTACACCGACGTCCTCCCCCGGACGAACATCTTCGACGCGATGTGCGCCTTCTCCGAGCTCTATCCCCTCTATGACCCGAACGACGGGCTCCTCGCCTACGCGGCGGGGTTCCTCGAGGAGATCAAGGGGAAGGGGGAACCCGGATAACCGTCCATCTCTCCACCCTCCTCATCGGCAGATATAAGCCGGGAAGAAGAGAGAATCAGGGATCTGTGGGATCATGTCTGGCGGTGATGACGAGGAGCGGGGGTGCCAGCTCTACCAGTTCGAGCGTAACCGTTACTTCTACGGGAAGCTGATGACCGTCCGGGACTTCGAGGATGAGCAGGAGTACCTGAACAGGAAAAAATTCCTCTTAAACCGAGGGCGGCTCATGGGAAGGGAGAGAGAGATCCTCCAGGACTCTTTTTCCAATTCAGCGGAACGGATGGCCCCTTATGCGGAAAGGGACAGGGACATCCTGTCGTGGCGCCAGCGGGCCGTTCTCAGGGAGATCGCGATAGCGGTCCGTGCAGCTCGGGCACGGTGGCAGGCAGGGGTGTACGATGCATGGAGCTTTTCCGGGAGATCCTCCCGGGGTCTTGGTATCAGTGTACTCTTCACCGGACCGCGCGGGACCGGAAAGACGGTAGCGGCCGAGTGGCTTGCCGGGGATCTCAACCTGCCTCTCTACAGGATCGATCTCTCGTCCGTTGTGAGCAAGTACATCGGTGAGACGGAGAAGAATATCCGGCGGCTCTTTGAGGCCGCAGAGGCTGGGGGGGCCATCCTCTTCTTCGATGAAGCAGATGCCCTCTTCGGGAAAAGGAGCGACGTGAAGGACAGCCATGACCGGTACGCCTGCACGGAGGTCCACCCCCTTCTCCACAGGATAGAGGCATGGGAGGGACTCACCCTCCTCTCGGTGAGGACCGAGAAGATCCTCGACCCATCCTGCGTCTCACGGATCCGGTATATCATCCGGTTCCCGAAAAGGGAGTAGATTTCCCTGACGAGGGAACCGGGATAGAAGGTTCCCCTCAAGAGTGATGGACAGGGGAAGGGGACACTGAACAGAGAAGGAGGGGAGATGAAACCTTTTTATAAGGAATCGGTGGAGTAGGGATTGTGGATGCCTGAATACCTGTCCCCCGGCGTGTATATCGGGGAGTCTGACCCGGGCTCCCGATCCATCGAAGGCGTGAGCACGAGCACCGGAGGGTTCCTCGGTGAAACCGAGAGGGGGCCGGTACAACCACAGCTGGTCACCAGCTGGCAGGATTACTGGAAGAGGTATGGCGGGTACTTCGACATCGATGGGAACCAGTATCTGCCCTATGCGGTTGAGGGATTTTTCATCAATGGCGGCCAGCGGTGCTACATCGGGCGGATCACGAGAAAAGGTGCATCAAAGGCCGGCATATCGCTGGGAGGTGCCCTTACCGTAGAAACCCTTGGCCCCGTGGACTCAGGAAACCGGGTCGCGGTTGTGGTGAAGAAGGGATCGTCCTCAGAGGAGGATCCGAGAACCAGCTTCCTGTTGCAGGTCATATACTGGAACGGGCCCATTGACGATTCAGACGTACCTGGGGATGAAGCAGGATTGAGAGCCCTGCTCTCCAGAAAACAGCCCCAGCATGTGGAGATGTTCGATAACCTTTCTGCAGATCCGGGATCTCCCAATTTTTACGGAACACAGGTCAGGTCGTATGTCATCAGGGCATTCAGGAGCGCGAAGGACACGGGCGGAGGACTACCTCCAGATACTCCCTGTGTATTCCTTACCGGCGGTTCAACCGGAGCAGAACATACTCCACCTGACCTGACGCGATGGATGAATCCAGGGGTAAATGAACCCGGGGGGAGAGGAGGACTGGAGGCCTTCAGGGAGATACACGAAATCTCCATCGTCCATGCTCCCGGTGTAACCGATACTGCCCTCGTGACGAAGATTGTCGAACATTGCGAGATCACCAAGAACCGGTTTGCCATCATCGATTCCCGGAAGGGCCGGAAAGGGA
>JAJRCS010000153.1 GCA_028678815.1 Methanomicrobiales archaeon
CGAGCTTCCCGAGGCCGTGGGGCTTGGGCGAGAGGCCGGAGACCGGGACGATCCCCCCGGCCTCCTCCCTGAGGAGGACGGTCCCGGCCGTAGCGGTCCCGATGACGATCCCCCCGACGAGGACCGCCTCGCCGGGGATGCAGCCCCGGATCTCCCGCTCCTTCCCTCCCCCGGTGGCCCCCGGGGAGGCTTCCACGAGGGAGAAGCCCGCGGCCCCCGCCAGGAGACGGGCGAACTCCCGGGCCCGGTTGTCCCCGTTCCAGAGGTACACCGTTGCAGAGGAGCACTCGAGCTGGACGAGGGGCCGGCCCGCCGGGAGCCGGGAGGCGACGATCTCCCCGAAGATCCGCCCCGACTCGGGGGTCTTCCCGTGGTTCACGAGGAAGACCCTCCCCTCCATCTCGTCCAGAGGGGCCCCTTTCCCCCCCGGACGATCCCGGCTCCGTCCCGAGGGGCCCCAACCCCCCGGGACAGCCCCGGCTCGGTCCAGAGGGGCCCCGTCCCCCCCTGGACAACTCCGGCTCCTTCGGAGCCGTCGTTCTTCGGAGCCGGGTCTCCCTGCGGGACCCTGGATCCTCCCGATGACCGAGCTCGGCACTCCCCCGTCGAAGGTGACCGGGAGGCCGGACTCCTCGGCGGCGGTCCGGGCCATGACCCCGGCCACCACCGTCTCCCCGGGAGCGAGGAGCTCCAGGAGGAGGGCGACGTCCCCCTCGTCGAAGGCCCCGGGGCCGTGGACGACCATGACAGTATCGCCGAACTCCCCGGCCCGCCCCGGCCCCGGCCGGCCCCCGGTCTCCTGCGGCCTCCGATCCCGGTCCGGGGTCATCTCTCCCCGCCCTTCCCCGTCATCTCGAGCATCTCCGCTGCAACCGAGACGAGCCGGAGCCAGAGGTTGAGGGCGGCCCGGAGGGCGGGGATGTCGTCCGCGGCGGCCGAGATGACGAGGAGATCCTCCCCCTCGAGGGTGACCTTCACCTCCGACCGGGGGTACAGCTCCCCCGTCTCGGGAGCGAGGGACCGGTAGATCTCCCCCGCCACGGGTGACCTGCAGGAGAAGACCGCCGTGTGCCGCATGTCACACCCCGAGGGTGATGCGCCTCCCCTGGATCCCGTCGAGGACGAGGGCATCCGGGAGCCCCTCCTCCCGGCAGACGGGGGCGTGGGGGGAGAGGGAGCTGAGGAGATCCTGGTTCCCCGTGAAGAGGCCCCGGCGGAGGGTGCCGGTCCGTTCCTCCTCCCTCACCGAGAGGAACCGGAGGCCCGCCCGCTCCTGCATTCCCTCGAAAACCTGCATCCGGATTCCCCCTCCGTCCCTGCAGAGAACGAGCACGGTGCCGTCACAGAACGGGGGCCGGGAGAGCCCCCCCTTCCCCCGGGTGAGGTACCTCCCGCCGGCTGCAAAAGCGATGTCCCTCCCGATGCGGCGCACGAGGGGATCGGCCTTCCGCGAGGTGGTGACGAGGATCATCGGGTCCTGCAGGGAGCCGGGAGCGTCCAGGGGGGAGGAGGGGGCGCGAAGCGGCCCCTCCTGTCCCGGGGGGTACGCCCCCTCGGGACGGATGGGGCCCCTCTGGAGCAGATCATCGGGCCTTGAGATCCTTGATCCCGGCCCCGCGTTCCTTGAAGAGAATGCGGTGCCCGCAGTACGGGCACCGGACGTTCACGTCAATCTCGACCTTGTGCTTGCACCGGGCGCACTTGTAGACTCCGGGCACGGGGCCTACTCCTCCGGCTGGGACTTCTCGATGGATCGCTGGGCGATCCTGAAGGCCGGGGTCTGGGGAACGTAGGCGCCGCCGGCAAACTTGAAGCTGCACTTCCGGCACTCCCATATGCCCGTCCCCTTCCGCTTCACCGCGACCTGGTCGCACCGCGGGCAGGTGTGGGCTGCCTTCTGGAGCTCCTCCACCTCGACGACCCGCTTCCGGATGAACCTGCCGTACCGGGGGCCGAACCGCCCCGCGCTCCTCGATACCCGCCCTTTGGCACTCTGCTTCGTGGTACTCATGTGCGCTACCCCGGATATGTCCCTCTAATTTTGACCTCTCCCTTCATATACTTAATCGGGGACGGGTCAGAGCACCCTGACCTGCCCGCCCCCCTTGCTCACCTTCCGGACGAGGCTCTCCAGCTCCTGCTGCATCCCGCCCGGGATCTTCACCACGCAGATCCAGGAGCCGTCCTTCTGCCACTCCTCCTGCTCGATCCGGGCGAAGGCATCGATGTCCCCGTACGCCTTCGCGGCATGCTCGGCGGGGATCCTCACCGCCACCCGGACCTCCTCGAACCGGATGGGGATGAGGGGCCGGAGGGCCTTCATCGTCTCGGCTACGAGCTCGTCCAGGGGCTTGAAGGGGTCGATGGCCACCTTCGCCTCCTCCATGGCCATCTCGATCCGGGCCGGGGGATGGGGGAGCCCCGTCTGGGGGTTGATGGCATGCCGGGCGATGTAGGTGATGACCTGCCCCCGCTTCTCTTCCAGGAGGTGCTTCCGCTGCTCGGCGGTGAGGTGGATCTCGCCCTTCTCGATGATGCGCCTGGCTATCGTATCGAAGTCTGTGGTCCCAAAGACCTTCTGGAGGGCCTCGTCCGAGGACTTCTCGGCCCGGGAGGCGTTCTCGAAGATGAAGATGGCGGCGACGGCCTCCTCGATGTCCATGGCATCGCCGTGCCGGATCTTGGTGGCCAGGTCGGGGTCCACGAGGATCTCGAACCGCTCCCCGTGGGTCTCCAGCCGGGCCACCACCGCCCGGTCGAGGGGGATCATGCGCTCGCCGTGCGGTCGAACTGCTCGACGAAGCCCGAGACCTCCTCCTTTGTCATCTTCCGGAAGGTGCGGGTCTTCTGCTCGACGATGCCCATCTCCACCGTGTTCACGTCGAACTTCCCCTCGGTGGCGGCATGGAGGGCCTTTAAGCCCAGGAGGATGGCGTCCCGGCAGGAGGCCTCGGGGTTGTACTCCTCCTCGAAGACCTTCATGACGGCGGGCCTCCCCGTCCCGATGCCCGTCGCCTTGTACTCGAGGAGGGTCCCGCTCGGGTCGGTCTCGAAGAGCCGGGCGGTCCCGTCGGAGATCCCGGCGATGAGGAGGGCCGTCCCGTAGGGCCGGGCGCCCCCGAACATGGTGTAGGTCTGCATGTGGTCGCAGAGCTTCTTTGCCAGGGTCTCCACGTCGATGGCCTCGTTGTACGAGACCCGGTTGATCTGGCACTCGATCCGGGCCCGGTCCACGAGGGCCCGGGCGTCCCCCACGAGGCCGCTTGAGGCAACCCCGATGTGCTCGTCGATCCTGAAGATCTTCTCGATGGAGGAGGGCTCCAGGAGCCGGGTCGCGACCCTCTTGTCCACGATGAGGACCACCCCGTCGGTGCACTTGATCCCCACCGCCGTCGTCCCCCTCTTCACTGCCTCCCGGGCGTACTCGACCTGGTAGAGCCGGCCGTCCGGGGAGAAGACCGTGATCGCCCGGTCATATCCCATCTGGTACTGGGGTTGCATCATCTCACCTCTCCGTCTTCATCTGCGAAAAACAACAGTTCCTGTCCTTTAATTCCCTTTTCAATCAAATCAACCTTTTGACCTGCATAAGCCCGGGCGAGGAAGACCCTCCCGCCGATGACGAGCTTCTTCTCCCAGAGGGCTTCCGGCTTCGGGTACGGGCGGCTCCGGATGGAATGGAGGGTCCCGCTCGTCGTGACCGTCCGCATGGCCACCCGGGCCTCCCCGACCCGGGTGATGGTGGCAAGCGCCGTGGCGAGCCGGTCCTCGGTCCCCCGCCGGCACCGGATGATGGCCTGCCCCTCCCAGGCCATGACCGACGGGAGGATCTCCGAGGCGGCCGCGTCGCCCCAGAGGGAGGTGCAGGCCTCGGCCACCGCCGCGTACACCTCCCGGGGATCGGGGGATACCCCCTCGGGCTCGAACCGGGCGAGGATGTACCGGCGCCGCTCGCGCTGCGAGGGGAGCTGGCTCATACCTTCACCACCTGCACGGGGGCCTTCCCGGCGAGGACGGAGTCGAGGGAGGAGAGGGCCCCCGTCACCTCGGCCTCCTCCATGCCGAAGAGGGCCGCGAGGAGGACCATGTCCCGGACCGACTTCTGCGTGAGGATGGACCGGGCGTTGGAGGCCAGGGTGAAGGGGAAGCGGTACCGGCGGTGGAGCCGGAGGATCTCCCGGTACCGGGAGATGACCCGCTGCCGCTGGAGGCCCCGCCCCTCCACGAGGGGGGAGAGGTCGAGCTCCACCGCGACCCCCTTCGCCTCCGCCTCCCTCGCGGCGACATGGTTGAAGGCCCCGACGGGGGAGCGGTGGATGCCCCGGAGCACCCTTACCCCCCGGAGCCCGATGACCCCGCGGTTGAAGGCGAGGTCCCCCGCGTTCACCATGACGACCCCCTGCCCACGGGAGATGCCCTGGAGGGCGGAGATCACCTCCTTCACCGAGGAGGCGGTGATGATGGTCGCCCTGAGCACGCCGGGCACATCGCCCGTGCCGCCCGCTGCCACGACCTGGTCGAACCCGAGCTCCCTCGCCCCGATGGCCATGCGGCGGAGCGAG
>JAJRCS010000198.1 GCA_028678815.1 Methanomicrobiales archaeon
CCTGGGGCTCGGATTCCTCCTTGGCAGCTTTGCCGGAGAGTCAAGGGAAGAGATTGCCTTTGGGGCCGCCTTCCGGAACATCACCGCCGCCCTGGTCGTGATCTTCGCCGGATTCACGAACGCGATGAATGATGTCCTCCTCATGGTCCTGATGGTCACCTTCATCTCGGTCCTCACGGTGAGCATCCTCGCCGGTATCATCTACCGGAAGCGGTATGGTCATGAGGGGCCACGCGCGTGGTTCGGGGCATAACCGGGATCCCCCTCGTATCCCATCTCCTTTGATCCGGGCCCGGGGGACTCCACCGTGAAATCACGGACCATGTACATGCTGGCCTTCCCAGGGAGATCTCACAGAGAGTGGCCGGCCGTCCCAAAACACAATATACTTATAGACTACCGGCCGATTCCTCCGGCATGCCTCGTTCAAAATGGATTTACCTCGCGTATTTCACCCAGATCCTGGTTTTCCTGAACGTGCTCTACACCATAACCCGTGGAGCCTGGAGTGAGCTTCCGACTGCCCTTGGGCTGTTCATCATATCGCTGCTCCCGTACCTGTTCACCTGGAAGACGAAGATCACCTTCCCGTGGTTCGTCTACTTCCTGATATCGCTCGCGTTCCTGATCCACCTCTCGGGATACGTCCGGGGGAGGTACCTCGCATACGTGAACTGGGATGTGCTGGCCCACACGGTCTCGGGATCGATGCTCGCACTCGTGGGCTTTGTTGCGATCCTCTTCATTGACCGCATGTGGCAGTTAAACCTGAATGCCAAGTTCATGGCAATCTTCGTCTTCCTCATCGGCCTGGCCGGGGAATACTGCTGGGAGATTTTTGAGTTCATCGTCGACCAGACCCTCGGGGGCTCCCTGGCCGGAAAGATGCAGGCAGACAACACCGATACCATGATGGACATGATCTTTGTCCTGATCCCCTCGCTCATCATTGCGGTCGCCAGCTGGTACTACATCGACAGGGTCGGAAAAGAGAAGATCATGGACGACATGGTGAAGGAGAGCACCTATAAAATCTAACCTTTTTCGAGCCAGTTCACAGTCCCGGTTTTTCTGAAGAGCCGATACCCATAAGAGATCCGGAAAGGATGGTTTTGCATGCCACGGACCGGAATGTACATGGCCTTCCTGTTCCAGGGCCTCATTGCCCTGAACATGCTGTATGCGTTCTTTCTTGGCAATGTTCATGCCGGTTTCACCGCGCTTCTCATGTTGATCCTGACCTTGGTTCCCTACTGGGTTGCGAGGAAGATGGACGTGCAGTTCCCCTGGTTTGTCTTCTTCCTCATCGCGATGGCCCTCTGGTTCCACACCGCCGGCTACGTCCAGGGGTACTACACGACGTTCTACCCGTACTACGACAAGGTGGCCCACTTCGTCTCCGGGACCGCGGTTGCACTCCTGGGATTCCTCGGGGTCATCTTCATTGACCGGTACTGGAAGATGAACTTAAGGCCGCACTTCATCGCGGGCTTCACGGTCATCTTCGGCCTTGCGATGGCAGCCGCCTGGGAGATCTACGAGTTCACCATCGATAGCATCTTCGGGGGCAACCTCGCGGGGAGGATGCAGGCCAGCCTCGCGGACACCATGGAGGATATGATCTTCACCCTCGTCGCGTCCTTACTCGTCGGCGTGCTGGCGAGCCTCTGGTTCAGGACTCACCGGAAGGAAGAAGTCATGAAGGCACAGCCTCATGAGCCGGGGGGACTAAAAGGATAATCCCTCACGGGCGTCTCCCGTGATTTCTTCCCTCGACGTGCCGGGAGATCACCGGTGGATACCCTATGAGCCGGGTCAGGAAACACTGCGATGGATGTACCGGATCATTACGGTATGCCACCCGTATGACACCCCCATGACCGCCGACGAAGGTAAACCACGAGGAGACGCTCCCGAGCAGAGGTATCTCCGGAGGGAAGCGGGATCTGGCGGGATACTGCACCCGGATGTTACCTTTGCCCGCCCTGATATCAACGCGTTGCGGAGGGCGGGGTATACCCCCGTCGACATGCACTTCCATACCGTGCATTCCGACGGGCTCGTGACCATCCCCCAGCTCCTTGCCCGCGCCAGGTTCCATGGGATCGGCTGTGCGGTGACCGACCACAACGAGATCTCAGGGGCCGTGCAGGCCTGCAGGGAACGGAGGGATCTTTCGGTCATTCCCGGTATCGAGGTCAGTGCATCCGACGGGCCGCATATCCTCCTCTATTTCTACCACGTGGGGGACCTGGAGGACTTCTTCCGGCGGTATATTGAGGACCGGCGGTCCGACAGCCCCTGGCTCATGACCCGCCTCTCCACCGGCGAGATCCTGGATGCGGCGGAAGGGTACCCCTGCCTCCGGGTTCCGGCACACCCCTACGGCTACCTTGTGTTCAATGGCGGCCTGGGGAAATGCGTGGAGAAGGGATACCTTGCCCGTGAGCTGTACAGGCAGTGCGAAGCCATCGAGGGGATCTGCGGCAACATGAACCACCACGAGAACCTCCGCGCCCTCTCCCTTGCTCTCCGCCTGCAGCTCCCGGTGACAGGGGGGAGCGACGGGCACGTCCTTCCAGATCTCGGGACGGCGACCACCTGTGCCCGGGCGGAAACGCCCGGGGAGTTCCTGGAAGAACTCCGGAAGGGAAGGGCCCGGGTCATCGGCCGGGAGAAGCCCCTCCCTTCCCGGCTCCGCACCGCAGCCGTCATCTCGGCACGGTTTGCCCCCTGGCTGTACCCCTCCCTGAAGATACACTGTTCGGGTGCCGGAAGAAGGATACACCGGTACCTGTCGAGGAGACGGAAGTAACCGGCCGGGACTCTCCCCCTCAAAGGCTGTCAGGGGATCGGGGAGAGGAGCCGGGCCACCGACTTCCATCCCCGGGTCCGGAGGGGTCTCCTCTCCAGTGATTCGCGGGTGACCTGGCCGGACTCCTTCGGGTCCTCCTCGCAGCTCTCCTTCAGGCGCCGTGCGTAGACCCGGTCAATAATGGGCACACTGGTCTCGAAGTTGAGCCGGTAGCTCCGCACGTCCCAGGTGGCGCTTCCGACGGAAGCGACCATCCCGTCCACGACGCTGGTCTTTGCATGGATGTACCCCCCCCTTCCGGTACTCGCAGGCCTTCACCCCGGCATCCAGGAGATCGGCAACGCGGGCATGGCTGATCCCGTACCCCGGG
>JAJRCS010000062.1 GCA_028678815.1 Methanomicrobiales archaeon
CTGCCGTGGCGGCCGTCACCCCGGGCACCACCTCCACGGGGATATCGAGGCCCGAGTGCTCCAGGACCTCGAGGACGATGGAGGCCATCCCGTAGACCCCCGGGTCCCCGCCGCTCACCACGGCGACCGACCGGGAAACCGCGAGCTCCACCGCCTTCCGCGCCCGGTCCACCTCCTTCCCCATGGAGGAGCGGATGACCTCCTTCCCCCCGATGAGGGGTGCGACCTGGTCGAGGTAGGTGCCGTTTCCCACGATGCAGTCCGCACCGGCGAGGACTTCCCGGGCCCGCCCGGTCATCTGGTCCAGGCTGCCGGGCCCGATCCCGACGATGGCGAGCCTCCCCCGTCCCGGGGTCCCGTGGTCCGGCTCAGCGCGCGATGGCAAGGGTCACCCCCCCATACTTCTTCTTTGGGAGGAGAAGAACCCCTCTCCTGGAAAGCGCGAGGGCGCAGGGCTCGGCGACCGCCGGGAGGCCGAGGAGGCCGGCCCGGGAGGGGGAGGGAGCGGGCTGCGCCGCGATGGCCTCGTCGTCGAGGTAGACGAGGTTCCCCCCCAGGGATGCCACGGCCCGGGCGAGGCCCTCCTCGTGCATCTTCCGGACCGTGGTCCCGTAGGCGAAGACCTCCTCAGGGGAGACCCCCGCCTCCGAGAGCCCGGCCCGGATACCCCGGAGGATCTCCTCCTCTGAAAGCCCCTTCCGGCACCCGAGCCCCACGGCATACTCCCCTCTCCGGAGGAGGACCGAGACGGCCGGCCCGGCGATGACGATCCCCGGCCCCGGGACAGGGTAGACGGGGACCTCCCCGTCCAGGATGGCAGCGTTCACCGCCCGGGTTGACGGGTGGTTCAGGACGTCGTACCCCTTCTCCTCAGCGACGGCCTCCACGGACATCCTCCCCGCGGTCTCGGTCGCGGTGGTGATGACCGGCCGGATCCCGAGCTCCCCGAGGGACCGGGCGATCCGGTTTGCCCCGTGGTGCCCCCCGGCGACGGGGACGGCCCAGGCGAGGTCCGGGCTCACCACGACGACAGCCGGGTCGGTCCACTTGTCCCTGAGGAGGGGGGCGATGGACCGGACCACGATCCCCGCCGACATGACCGCCACGATGCCTCTGTATGCGGAGAAGGCGGAGGCGAAGGCGCCCGGGCTGTAGGGGATCATCTCGGCCCCGAGGTGCCGGGCGATGGACTCGGCCTTCTTCCTGAACCGGGGGAGGGCGATGACGCAGGTTCCGGTCATGGGTAGAGGTGCGACCTCCTGAACCCCGAGGTCCGGGGATCCACGACCTTCCCGACGATGACGAGGGCCGTCCTGCGGATGCCTGCCTCCTCCGCCTTCTCCGCGATGTCCGCCACCGTCCCCCGCACGAGCCTCTGGTCCGGCCAGGAGGCATGGTACACGACGGCGGCCGGGGTCTCCGGCGGGCACCGGAGCCGTGCCACCACGTCGGAGATCCGGTCCCCTCCCAGGAAGATGACCAGGGTCTCCCCCAGGGCGGAGAGCTCGGGGATCCGGTCCTCCTCCAGGGTTTCTCCCGCGGGGCGGGTGACGACGAGGGACTCCGAGACCCCCTTGAGGGTGAGCTGGGTCCGGAGGGCAGCCGCCGAGGCAAAGAGGGAGGAGACGCCGGGCACCACCACCGACGGGATCCCCCGGTCCTCGAGGGCAAGGATCTGCTCGATGATGGCCCCGTAAAGGGAGGGGTCCCCGCTGTGGAGCCGGACCACCCGCTTCCCTGCCCGGGCCGCCTCCGCGAGCCGGGCGATGATCTCCGCGTGGGCCATCCCGTGGCTGTCCAGCTTCCCAACAGCGCGGGACCTCGCCACAAGCTCCGGGTTCACGAGGGAGCCCGTGTACATGAGGAGGTCCGCCCCCTCCACGAGGGAGAGCCCCTTCACCGTGATGAGATCCGGGTCGCCCGGGCCTGCCCCGACGAAGTACACCGGCTCCATGTCACCGCTCCGCGTAGAGGATGGAGAAGTACGTGCTCTCCTCGGGGAGTTCGCCCCGGTACACCCGTTCCCCGTCCAGGAACATCCGCTCCACGAGGACGAACTCCCGGAACCCCTCCCGGGCGAGGCGCTCAGCCTCCTCCCGGGGGCGCCGGACCTTGAGGAGGATCCGGCCCTTCTCCCCCTTCCCGTCCGAGACGGAGAACCCGCCCGAGAGGGTCACCCCCGCCACCGAGGCGAAGGCGGTGATGGAGGAGACCCCGGGGACGGTCCGGCAGGGAATCTCCGGGTGCCTCTCCCGGATCACCGCGAGGAGCCGGGCGTAGGTGGAGTAGACGTTCGGGTCCCCGAGGAGGGCAAAGACCGCGGTCCCCGTCCCGGCCACCCGGGCGATCCGCTCCGCGGCCTCCCCGATCGCCGTCCTGAGGGTCGCCTCGTTCTCCGTCATGGGGAAGGAGAGGACCTCGGCCTTCCGGTACGGCGCCACGAGCTTCTCCGCGATGCCCCCGGGGACGAAGACCGCGTCGGCCTCCCTGAGGATCCGGACCGCCTTGAGGGTGAGGAGATCCGGGTCGCCGGGGCCGAGGCCGAGGCCGATCAGCACAGCCCGGCACCCCCGAAGACGAGGTACACCGGGTTCGCGGGTACGAACATGGTCCCACCGGCGAGATCCTTTGACCGGGCCACCTGGACGAGGATTGCCTCCCGGAAGATGCCGAGCTCCCGCATCGCCAGTACCGCCTCCGCGAGGGTCTCGATCCGGACACAGGAGGCCACCATCCTCCCCGTCCCCATGGCGGCGAGGGCCCCGATGACCGCCGCCAGGTTCGCCGACCCGCCGATGAAGGCGCAGGCCGGGGCAGGGAGGCCGGCGAGGGCCCCCGGGGCTTCCCCCTCGAGGAACCGGATATTCCCCACTCCCGTGGGGTTCCCCACGAACGTGGCATCTCCTGCACACTGAGCGTCCACCGCGTCCGTGGGTCTCCCCGCTTTCGCGGGGTTCCCCACCCCTGCGGCGCGCGCCTGCTCCCGGGCCCAGGCGACGGCCTCAGGCCGGCGGTCGAGGGCAT
This sequence comes from Methanomicrobiales archaeon, assembly GCA_028678815.1. GTDB lineage: Archaea > Halobacteriota > Methanomicrobia > Methanomicrobiales > JACTUA01 > JACTUA01. The sequence continues at coordinate 3,025 of JAJRCS010000062.1, forward strand.
ACACCTCCCGGACGAGGGGGGAGGCGGCGATGCTCACCTTCCCCGAGCCGCAGCCGATGTCGGCGAAGACCTCCCCCGGACGGGGGGCGAGCCTCCTGAGGGCGATGGCCAGGACCTCGTCGGCGGTGGATCCCGCAGTGGGCTGCATGATCTACAAGTAATATTGCGTTAAAGTATATTTGGTTGATGACCGGGCGCCCGCACGGGCGGCCGGTCATGGAGAAACGCACGGGTGCCCGCAAGGGCAGCCGGGCGTTGAGAAAATCGACGTAAGTCGATTTTCGATGGGATCGGCATCAGCCGATCTTCGACCGAATCAGGGGCGCCCGCACGGGCGGCCGGTCATGGAGAAACGCAC
>JAJRCS010000066.1 GCA_028678815.1 Methanomicrobiales archaeon
CCGGAGATGGAGGCATAGAACTCGAGGACGTTCGCGCAGCCCCGGACCTCGTCCACGGCCTCCCTGAGGGGCTTCCCCTGCTCCCAGGTCAGGATATGGGCGAGATCCCGGTGGCCGGCCCGGATGGCCTCCGCGGCATGGAAGAGGATCTTCCCCCGGTCCCGGGGGGTCTTCTCACTCCACCTTCCCAGGGCCCCTTCAGCGGCCCCGACTGCCGCCTCCACGTCCTCCTTCCCGCCGGCCGGGACCCGGTCCAGGGTCTCGCCGGTCGCCGGGTTCACCACGTCGAGCCAGCCACCCGAGGCAGCCCCGGCCTCCTGTCCACCGATACGCATGAGCAGGGAGGAGTGGTGGGCGGTGGGATACTTAAGGGCTGGGGAAGGGTGGCCACCCGGAGGGGGGGCAGGCAGGGGCTTCGGCGGAAAAAGAGGGGGCGGGGGGACTCCGGGCAGCCGGGGAGCCCGGTTCAGCCCCGGCGCCGGCCCATGAGGGCCTCGAGCTGCACCGCCGGGTTCCTGTACCGCGCCCGGTCTGCGGTCTTCGGCCCTGCCTGGATGGCGCCGGCGGGGCAGAGGTGGATGCAGGCCATGCACTGCTCGCACCGGTGGAGCCAGGCCGGGCGGCCGCCGTCGAGCTGGATATTTCCCGCCGGGCAGACCGCGGCGCAGATCCCGCAGGAGGTGCACCGGTCGTCCACGGTGAACTTCCGGTCGGCGTCATGGACCCCGGCAATGAACCGGGGGTACATCACGCCATGGACGAGGGATGCGAGGGGCGACCAGGCGAGCCGGGCCCGGTGGCCCCGGTCCACGAGGCCCGCGATCTCCGCGACCCGCCGGTCGGCCTCCCTGAGGAGCGCCTCCTGTTTCCTCCCCTGCGGGGGCTCGTACATGAGAAGGTAGTTCCCCGGCATCCTCACCGTGAACCCGGCGTCGAGCCCCCTCCCGGCATTCATCCTCCGGAGGATCCCGTCGAGCTGCCGGAGGGCGGCCTGGCCCCCGGAGCCCCCCATGGTGGCGGCGGCAAAGGCGTACCGGGCCCGGGAGAGGTCAAGCCGGCCGGCGAAGACGGCGACGAGGGACGGGAGGCCGAAGAAGTACACGGGGGTGACGATCCCGACCCTCTCCGCATCCGGGGTGATCCTGCCGAGGGACTCCCGGAGCGAGGCGATGGAGACGGTCTCGCAGTCCCCGAGCCCCCGGCACAGCCCCTCTGAGACGGAGAGGGAGTTCCCGGTACCGGTGAAGTAGTAGATGATGGTCTTCATGGAGGATTCCGGAGAGTCTGGGGGCGCCCGCGGGAAAAGGGTGATGGTCCCTGCCTTCAGAGGTCCACCCAGACCTGGTCGTTCTCGACCTTGATATGGTACAGGGAGAGGGGCTTCCCGGCGGGGCCCTGGAGGACAGTCCCGGTAGCCGGATCAAAGGCAGATCCATGGCACGGGCACCGGATCCTCCCCTCCCGGATCTTCCCACCGGACAGCCGGCACCCCTGGTGGGTGCAGATGTTCCCGAGGGCGGAGAACCTCCCGCCCACCCGTGCGACGAGGAAATCCTTCCCGGATACCTGGAATCCCTCCATCCGGTCAAAGAGGAAATCGGCCGTGGTGGCGACCTTGGTGAAGGTCATGGTTCCCATCCCTCACGGGCCGGAGGGCCCGGGGACGACGCTGCAGCTCCCATCAACGCAGCCACAATGCCCGGCCCCGCAATCGATGGGGCCCTGGCAGACGTTCGTGCAGAGGAGGGTACATACTCCCTTGTAATCACTGTTGATGCAGCTCGTAGGATGGCAGCACTGTTCGGGGACGCAGTCGCTGTCGGTGACACAGCTTCCCGTATCGCCGCCTCCGCCCGGGGCCGTGCCCGTTGGGCCGGCAGGCAGCTCACCGGTCACCCTCACGGTCACGCTTGCGGAGGCGGGCCTCTGGAAGGGAGAATGGTCGTTGTTCGCCAACTCGACGGTGAAGGTGTACATCCCGGCTGAAACATCATGCCAGGTATAGCTGGTGTCCGTGGTTGCGGCATAGGATATTGGTGCCGCAGTGGACGCGGTTCCTCCCGGCTCCGGGGACCCGACACTCATGTAGTAGTGCAGGTGCCCCTCACCGGAGACGAAGGGCTGCCCGTACTCGGGGACCAGCGTGAAGTTGGTGACCCTCACCGAGACGGCGATATCCCCCGCGGGGAGGACCGCGCCGTCGGCAGGCGAGGTGATGGTGACGCCGGTCGTCTCCTCTCCCGGGGACGGGGTGGCCTGCGGGGGGCCCCGCTCCCACCCGCCCGTGCAGCCTGCGAGGAGAGCGAGGGCTGTCACGAGGGCGACGAGGATGATGAACGGGCGGGTCCGGGACATATGGGCAGGATCATCCTGTTTTTGCATAAACCTATCCCCTCCCCTCAGTTCCTGATCATATCCCCGGGGCAGGGATGGGGCATGCCCCGGGAAAAGGGGGGTCCTAGGTGACCGTGACGTTCAGGGAGAAGACCGGGATCTCCTCGATGAAGTCCAGGTTCACGATGGTACCCCACATGTGGAAGCTCCCCATGCCCTGAGCCTCCGTGGCATGGAAGGCCACCCGGAGCCCGTCCTCCTGGAACTCCGGGTCCAGGTCCAGGGGATCGTACTTCTTCCCGTCATCCCCGAGGATCCCGTAGAAGCCGCCCTCCAGGTCCACGTAGGTGACGGTTCCGGAGGAGATCCAGGGCTGGCGGTACTCGGCCCGGGCGAGCTGGTCCCCCGTCGCCTTCGTGACGACGGTGTAGGACTGGACACCTCCCACGCCCACCCGCGGCTCCCCGGTGGACGGGGCGATGTACTCGTCGCCGGCGAGGGAGAGCCCCTCGGAGAGGCTCAGGTTCCAGGAGTAACCCGTCGAGGGATTCGCCTGGAGGCGGATACCGAAGGTCTCGCCGAGGGGCTCCTGCACGGTCTTCCCGCTGTCGGCCCCGGTGTAGACATGGTACCTCGGGGGGACCGCCGGAGGGGTCTGGGGGAGGGTGCAGACGGTGCCGCCACAGCCCTCTCCCCCGACGAGGAGGGCCAGGGTGTAATCGGGGGCGGCCCCCGACGGGGCCTCCCAGGGCCGGCTGTAGCTGCCCGAGACGAGCTGGTCGCCGGTCTCCACCGCCTCCAGGAACCAGACATGGGTCCCGCCCGCCCCGATGAGTTTCCCGGTGGGATCATCGGGCAGGTAGGTCTCGTTCACCAGGGAGAGGCCCGGGGAAAGCGTGAGGTTCCACTGGTAGCCGGTCGTGGGATTCTCGGCGAGCCGGAGCTGGATCAGCGCACCCGGGGAGACGGGGTAGCTTCCCCCGTCGTCTGCCTGGGTGAAGGTGTCCTTCTCTGCGGGCAGGGGGGTCGGGGTCATGGCGGGGGATGGCGTGGGTGTGGGCACCGGGCTCTCCCCGGGGCTCGTGCAGCCCGCGAGGAGGACCGCCGCGATCCATACCACGGCGAGGAGGGAGGTGAGGAGGGTTCGTGCGGACATGGTGGGATCTCCGGTTCTTTCCAGCTCCTATGGCGCCCGGTTTCACATAAACCTTCCATAAATGACGAAAATCTTCGGAGTTATCCCCCGGGGGGCAGCACGACCCGCCGTTCGGGGGAGCCCCGGGGCATCCCCCGGTTCCGGGGCCGTTCCTCCGGGCTTCCCCCCGGGAACCTGCTCAATAATACCCCATCTTTCCCACGGCGAGAGTCGAGACGGGGGCCATCTTCAGCACCATCCCGGTCGCAAAGGCGGGATCAGGCCCTGCCCTCTGGCTGACCAGCACGTAGATCTCGTGCTGGTTATCCTCGCCGAATCCCCGGACAAAGGCATTGACCCTGCCGTTCTTCTGGTTCGCGATGGAGAATTGTGATACCGTCCACATGCGGTTGTCGGAGGGGGTGAGCTCGGGGACCGTGCGGGGGTACCGGCTGATGTCCCAGCCCTCGGGGGGTGTCGCGAGGTAGAGGGCCCCGTTCCCGGTACCGCCGAACCCGTCGCTCCAGGTCCCGAAGATGTACCTCCCGGTGAGCGGCAGGTTCAGGGTTCCCCGGTAGAGGTGCCCGCCGACGATGGTATTCCCGAGGTCATGCCCCGCTTCCACGATGGGCCCGATGAGGGGCTCCCCCCGGGACCCGGTGACGGGGCAGCCTCCCGAGGGCGGCCGGGACGGATTCGCGGGATCAAAGCAGTGGGTCCCCTCCCGGATGTTCCATCCGTAGTTGCCACCCGGGAGCACGATGTAGACCGATTCGAAGAGGTTCTGCCCCGCGGAGGCCACGAGGTACTGCTTTGTCACGTAGAAGTCGAAGGAGGCAGAGGCAGGGTTCCGGAGCCCGGAGGCATAGATCTCGGGGAGGGCCGGTTCGCTGAAGGCGAAGGGGTTGTCCCGCGGGATGGCATACTCCTTCCCCACGCTCGTGGTATCCACGTTGATCCTGAGGATCTTTCCATGCAGCGTGGTCAGGTCCTGGGCGTTCCCGGTGCCGGGGGTATGACCGGTTCCGGTATCGCCGGCCCCCCCGCCATCGCCGAGGGGGATGTAGAGGTACCCGTCGGGGCCGAACCGGATCTGCCCGCCGTTGTGGTTCTGGGCGGGCTTGTCCAGCTCGAGGATGACCCGCTCGCTCGCAGGATCAGCGGCATCGGGATCGGTCGTCGAGACCCGGAACTCGGAGACCCGGTTGGTGCAGCTCCAGCC
>JAJRCS010000104.1 GCA_028678815.1 Methanomicrobiales archaeon
CATGAAACTCCTTACGCAGTTTCAAGATGGCATGAAACTCCTTACGCAGTTTCAAGATGGCATGAAACCGGCACCTGAGCCGCTTTCACGCGGCATGAAAGGTCTGATGCCATTTCAAGCACCGGAGGCGATGGTATGAAACGTTTCACGGTGACCGTGTACCGCTATAACCCGGCGAAGGACCAGCGCGCCCGGTACCAGACCTACACCGTCGCGGTCGAGGAGGGGGCCCGGGTCCTCCACCTCCTCCATGCCATCCACGCAGAGGACCCGACGCTCGCGTACCGGTACTGCTGCGGGACGGGCCAGTGCGGCTCCTGTGCGGTGCGGGTGAACGGGGAGCCGGTCCTCGCCTGCATGACCGAGGCCCGGGACGGGATGGTCATCGAGCCCCTGAACCTCCCGGTGAAGAAGGATCTTCTCGTGGACATGGAGCCCGTGCTCGCGAAGCTGGCCTCCATCGTGCCGAAGAAGGGGGAGGCGTGCTGCGTCCCGGCGAAGGAGGAGATGGAGGCACTGATGCCTCTCAGGTCCTGCATCGAGTGTCTCGCCTGCGTCTCGGTCTGCCCGGCCATGGAGGTGGCGGAGTTCGCGGGCCCCCTCTCCATGAAGCAGGAGATGCGCCTCGCGAGCGACCCCCGGGACTCCGGCGACCGGATCAGCGACGCCATACGGGAAGGCCTCTTCATGTGCACCACCTGCCAGCACTGCTGGAAGGTCTGCCCGAAGAAGATCGAGATCCCGGGGAAGGCCATCGAGAAGCTCCGCCGCATGGCAAACCGGCAGGGGCTCACCCTCCCCCGGCACAAGGAGGTTGCGGCCCTCGTCGCCGAGACCGGTCGGTCGGTCCCGAGGAACCAGCAGACCTTCCTCGAGCAGGTCCCCGAGGTCATCGAGCCGAAGGGCCCGGTCAGGGGGACGGTGGGCTTCTTCGTGGGCTGCATGTACAACAACCGGCTCCCCCAGACAGCCCTCGACGCCATGGAGGTCCTCGCCCGGAACGGCTTCCGGGTGATCATCCCCCACGAGCAGGTCTGCTGCGGCTCCCCCCTCATCCGGACGGGACAGACCGATATCCTCCCCGACCTCATGGAGAAGAACATCGCCTGCTTCACCTCCCGGGGGATCGAGACCGTCATGACCATGTGCGCCGGCTGCGGGTCGACGTTAAAGAACGACTACCGCACCCCCTTTACCATGAAGGACGTGAACGAGATCCTCTGCGAGGCAGGGATCGAGGAGCCCGGCCGGCTCCCCATCCGGGTCGCCTACCATGATCCCTGTCACCTCCTCCGGGGGCAGGGGATATCGCGGCAGCCCCGTGAGCTCATCGGCATGGTGGCAGAGCTCGTCGAACTGCCGATCAAGTGCTGCGGGGCCGGCGGGGGGACCCGCTCGGGCGAGCCCGAGATCTCGAAGGCCCTCGCGGCGAAGAAGGTGGAGGAGATCGAGCGGGCCGGCGTGGAGTGCGTCGTCTCCTCCTGCCCCTTCTGCGAGTTCCACATCGGCGAGCATTCCAAGCGGCCGGTGAAGAACATCACCACCCTCCTCCTCGAGGCGTACCGGCGGAAGGACCAGGACCGGGGTGGCGAGGCCGGCGAGCCGGCGGCTGCATGACCGGGGAAGGGAGGAGGCCCGGCATGAGCCTGCCGCTCCTTGAGACGGAGATCCGGGTCCTCCTTATCCTCTCCGACCCCGATCTCATCGAGTACGCCAGGAACGACCTCCAGTCAGAGGGGTACTTCCGGGTGGAGACCGCCCGGTCGGGGGAGGAGGCCCTGGAGCGGCTGAAACGCTCCGGGTTCGATGCCATCGTCGCAGGGCTCCGGCTCCCGGGGATGAGCGGGATCGCCCTCCTCAAGAGCTTCCGGTGCGGTGGCGACCGGACGCCCTTCTTCATCCTCTCGGAGAAACCCGACCTCCCGACGGTCCTCGACGCCTTCAACCGGGGCGTATCGGGCTTCATCGATTCCGGCACCGAGGGGGGACTTCTTCCGGGGACCCTCTGCATGGCGGTCAACCGGGCCGTGGAGGACAACCGGACCCTCCTCGAGATCAGGAGGGAGCGGGACCAGCTCCGGATCATCCTCTCGGCCCAGAGGACGGGCCTCGCCCTCATCAACCCCGACCTCACCCTCGCGTGGGCGAACGGGGAGGCGAGGAGGCTCTTCCCCGGCAGGGAACCGGTCGGCCTCCCCTGTTACGAGTTCTACGAGGGGAGTGACCGGCCGTGCGAGCCCTGCCCCACGGTCCGCGCCTTCGAGACCGGCATCGTCCAGGAGATCGAGCGGTACAATACCCGGGACCGGAGGTGGTACCGGATCGTCTCCCAGCCGGTCCGGGACATGGACGGCCGGGTGGTCCAGGTCCTCGAGGGGATCACCGATATCACCGACCGGAAGCAGGCCGAGGAGGCCCTCCGGCTCTCCCAGGAGAAGTACCGGGAGCTCGTCGAGAACGCGAACAGCATCATCTTCCGCTCGGACCGGGAGGGGAACATCACCTTCTTCAATGACTTCGCCCAG
>JAJRCS010000167.1 GCA_028678815.1 Methanomicrobiales archaeon
TCACCCACAACGTCGGCGGCACCGGCGCCACGGTGGTCGTCCACATCCTGGGGGTGACCTGAGATGTCCGTCGCGCGGTTCTGGCGTAAGATCCCGCAGCGGTACAACCTCATCGGGACCCGGTGCAGGACCTGCGGGAGGCACTACTTCCCCCCGCGGTCCTTCTGCCCCGACTGCCGGCGCCACGGGAAGATCGAGGAGTACCGTTTCCCGGGAACCGGGCAGGTCGTCACCCACACCGTGATCCGGTCGGCGAGCGAGCAGTTCGAGAACATCACCCCCTACGTCCTCGCCATCATCAAACTTGACGAGGGGCCGCGCCTCACCGCCCAGGTGGTGGCAAAGCCGGAGGAGGTCACCGTGGGGACCCGGGTCCGGGCGGTCTTCCGGCGGATCATGGCCGACGGGGAATCCGGCGTCATCCACTATGGGACAAAGTTTGTCCCGGTGAAATAATCTCCCTCTCCCAATGTTTTAGATCTCTTTTTTCGTATCCGCGACGGATCGTGACGGTTTTTTGTATTGTTCGTCTTGGTCGTCGTGCTCCTGGGGGAGGGAGGGTTCATCAGAACCCGACCTGGAGCACCCCGCCACCAGGCGGGGTGTGACCCGGGAGGGTTCATCAGAACCCGACCTCGAGCGACGAAGTCGCGAGGGCTACCGCCCCCCGGCGCGGCCGTCCCCCTCCGGGTCCGGGATCAGCTAATCCGGTGGCTCGTGGGAGAACGTGCGAACAGGTTTTAGGGGGAGGATGCCCGGACAGGCCCTATCCTACCGGGGGACGCCACAGCGGCGGGGGCGAGGCGAAGCCGACGCCCCCAGGAGCGTCTGATATCCCGGTAAAAATTGTAAGAACGATAGGTGGATCTGTCGGATTTCATTCAACCCGAAGATCATACACCGCGAGCCACTCCCCCGGCGAGTAGGTGTGGACCACCCGCTCCCCGAGGATCCGGCACCCCTTCTCCCGGATGACGGGGGCGAGGGCGCCCTCCTCCCCGACCATGGCATAGAGGTGGATGGCCCCGCCCGGCCTGCAGAGGGCGAGGGCTGCATCGAGGAATCCCACGGCACCGAAGGGGAGGTTCATCACCACCCGGTCGAAGCCGGGGGGGAGAATGCCGGGGAGGCGCGCGGCATCGGCGAGGAGGGGGAGGATGTTCCCCGCCCGGTTGAGGGCGATGTTCGCGAGCATGAGCCCCACGGCGCCCGGGTTGATGTCGGCAGCGTAGATGATGCCGGCCCGTGGCGCGAGGGTGATGGCAAAGGGGCCCACCCCGGCGAACATGTCGAGGACGCGCTCCCCTTTGCCCATGAGCCCGAGGACGCGCTGCCGCTCCCCCGAGAGCCGGGGGGAGAAGTAGGCGAGGGAGAGGTCGATCTCGAACCGGAGCCCGTACTCGGTGTAGCTGGTCCTCGTCGTGGGGGTGCCCGCGAGGACCGAGAACCGCCGTGTCCGGAACTCCCCCTCCACCGGCCCCTCCGGGAGGAGGACCGTGTGTATGGACGGCCGTGAACCGAGGAGGAGCTCCGCGCCCCTGACCCCCGCATCCGGCTCGAGGAGCACGGCAATCCCGCCGACGAGGTCATGCCGGGGGAGATCGGGGCGTTCCGGCACCTCCTCGAAGAGGGCACGCTCGCACCCCCCGCAGGGCTCCTTCACCGGGAGGAGGAGATCGGCACCGTCGCGCCTGAGGAGGAGGGAGGTGTCGAGGCGCCCCTCCCTGAGGAGCTGCAGGCGCTGCTTCTCGCCCACCGACTTCGGTACCCTCAGGCACCACCCCTCCCGCACCATGCCAGGCCACCCTCCAGCTTTAATCCTCCGGTTCCCCAGAGTTGATCATGGATAAGTACCTCGAGAGGCTAAAAAAGGGCGCGCTGAAGCTCTATGCCCTGGAGAAGGAGGTCCCGGCTCCCGAGGCCATCAGGATCCGGAGGGCGTTCATCGAGGGGGAGACCGGCGTGCAGCTCCCGATGCTCGGCTCCTTCACCATGGACCCGTCATCCGCCGTCACCCGGAACATCGAGAACATGGTGGGGGCCGTCCAGGTCCCCGTCGGGGTCGCCGGGCCCCTGCGGGTGAAGGGGGAGCATGCGGACGGCTCCTTCTGGGTGCCCCTCGCCACCACCGAGGGGGCCCTCGTCGCATCGGTGAACCGCGGGTGCGGGGCCATCACCCGGGCGGGGGGCGCGGACGTGCGGATCCTGAGGAACGGGATGACCCGCGCCCCGGTCTTCTCCACCCGGGACATCCTCCATGCCCGGGCGGTGAAGGAGTACGTGGACGCGAACCGTGACGCCCTCGCCGCCGCCGCGGCGGAGACCACCTCCCACGGGGAGCTGACCGGTGCCATGACCTTTGTCACGGGGACCACGGTCCATGTCCGGCTCGAGTTCGACACGAAGGATGCCATGGGCATGAACATGGTCACCATCGCTTCCGAGCGGATCGCGGACCTCATCGAGGAGAAGACCGGTGCCCGGCTCGTCGCCCTCTCGGGGAACCTCTGCACCGACAAGAAGCCCGCCGCCGTGAACGGGATCCTCGGCCGGGGGAAGACCGTGGTGGCCGGCGTCTTCCTCCCCGACGCCCTCGTCTCGGAGGTCTTCAAGACCGATGCCCGGACCATCGCCGAGGTGAACTACCGGAAGAACCTCCTCGGCTCCGCCCGGGCCGGGTCCCTCGGGTTCAACGCCCATGCGGCGAATGTCATCGCCGGGATCTTCATCGCCTGCGGGCAGGACGCAGCCCACGTGGTGGAGGGATCGGGGGCTTTCACCACCGTGGAGGCGCAGGAGGGGGGGGTGTACGTCGCGGTCACCCTCCCCGCCCTCCAGCTCGGAACCGTCGGGGGCGGGACCGGCCTCGGGACCCAGCGGGAGTGCCTCTCCCTCCTCGGGGTCGCGGGCGGCGGGACCCCGCCCGGGGCGAACGCCAGGAAGTTCGCCGAGATCGCCGGCGCGGCGGTCCTCGCCGGCGAGCTCTCCCTCCTCGGGGCCCTCGGGGCCGGGCACCTCGCCCGGGCCCACAAGGCCCTCGGCAGGGGGAGAAAGGGCTAGAGGGGGAGCTCCTTCATCATGACGAGGGCATCCTCGCCGTTGGAGTAGTAGCCGGCGAGGAGGAAGGCCTCGTCGTACCCGAGCCGGTGGTAGAACTCCTGGGCATCGGTGTTCGACACCCGCACCTCGAGGAGAACCCCGTCGGCCCTCTCGAGGATGAACTGCCGCTCGAGCCGGGCGACGAGGACCTTCCCGAGGCCCTTCCGCCGGTAGGCCGCGGTGATCCCCAGGTTCGAGACATGGCCGTAGAGGGCCGCCCCGGTGCTCTCCAGGCAGCCGACGACGAACCCCTTTATCTCGCCCCCGACCGTGGCGACGAAGAAGTGGAAGGGGGTCCACTGGAGGGTCTGGACGAAGACCTCCTCGTCCCAGGGCTCGACGAAGCATTCCCGCTCGATGGCCATGATGGCCGGGACGTCCGCCGGCCGCGCCCTCCTGATCTGCCGGGTATCCGGGTTCATGCACCCCTCTCTTCTAAGGGAATCGTGAGGTTAAAATGGATATACCACCTCCGGTATCCGGACAGAATCCCATGGCAGAGGTGCATCCCTTCAGGGCCCTCCGGCCCACCCCCGCCCTCGCCCCCGAGGTCGCCTCGGTCCCCTACGACGTGATCTCGGCGGCCGAGGCCGCGGAGTGCATCCGCCGGAACCCGAGCTCCTTCCTCCGGGTGAGCCGCGCGGATGCCGAGCTCCCCGGCACCCCGCCCCATGATGAGGCGGTCTACCGCCGTGCCCGGGAGAACCTCATCTCCCTCGTCAGGGACGGGATCCTCGTCAGGGACGAGGAGCCGTCGCTCTACCTTTACCAGGCCGGGGACGGCACCCGGTGGGTGACGGGCCTCGTCTGCACCATCGGCGTGGACGGCTCCCTGGACGGGACCATCCGGAGCCACGAGCTCACCCGGAGGGACAAGGAGGAGGACCGGACCCGGCACATCGAGGCCGTGAATGCCCAGACGGGCCTCGTCTTCCTCTTCTACCGGGACGACGGGAGGATAGGGAGGGATATCGGGGACCTCGTGCCCGGGCGGGAGGACCCGGTCGCCGTCGTCGGGGCGGGGAACGGGATGATCCACCGGATCTACCGTATCAGGGACCCGGAGGCCATCGCCCGGGCCCTCCGGCTCGTCCAGCCCATCGGCCGGCTCTACATCGCCGACGGGCATCACCGCGCGGCGGCGGCGAGGAACGTGGCCCTGGCGAGGAGGAGGGGAGGGAAGGGCGGCGGGGAGGCGGACCGGTTCATGGCCGTCCTCTTCCCCCACGACCAGGTGGAGATCCACGGGTACAGCCGGCTCGTCACCGATCTCGCCGGCCTCTCCCCCGGGGCCTTTCTCGGGAAGCTCGGGGAGCGGTTCCAGGTCTGCAGGTCCACCCCGGCCGGGAAGGCCGAGTTCAGGACCACCGGGGGGGCCGGTCCGGGCCTCCACCTCTTCCGGATGTTCCTCGGCGGCGCATGGTACGAGCTGAGCAGGCCGGGTGAGCCGGCCCTCCCCGGGGGCGTCCCGGTCCTCGACGTCCAGGTCCTCCAGGACGAGATCCTCGGGCCCCTCCTCGGGATACGGGATCCCCGGGACAATCCCCGGCTCCAGTTCCTCGGCGGGTCCCGGCCGGTGACCGACCTCGAGGACCTGGTGGAGAGCGGGGAATACGCCGTCGCCTTCTCCCTCCAGCCGGTCGGGATCGGGGAGGTCATGGCCATCGCCGACGCCGGGGGGATCATGCCCCCCAAGTCCACCTGGTTCGAGCCGAAGCTGAAAAGCGGCCTCCTCGTCCACCCCCTGGACTGAGTCCCTCCCTCACCCTTTATTCCGTCCGGGGCAGATAGATCCGGTATGATTACCCTCGCACTCCCGAAGGGCAGCCTCGAGGAGCAGACCCTCCAGCTCTTCCGGGAGGCCGACCTCGAGGTACGGAGGACGGAACGGGACTATAACCCGGCCATCCGTGACCCCCGGATCGGCAAGGTGAAGATCCTCCGGCCCCAGGAGATCCCGACCTATGTCGCCATGGGCTACTTCGACCTCGGGATCACGGGCTTCGACTGGGTCCGGGAGACGGGGGCCGACGTGGTGGAGGTCGCCCGGCTCTCGTACAGCAAGGGCGGGGAGGGGAATGTCCGGATCGTGGTCGCGGTGCACCGGGACGAGCCCCTGGAGAACCCGTCCCAGATCCGGCCCGGGAGCAGGGTCACCACCGAGTACCCGGAGATCACCAGGCGGTACTTCGAGCAGCTGGGGATACCGGTCCGGCTCTTTCCCTCGTACGGGGCATCGGAGGCCAAGGTCCCGGACCTCATGGACGTGGTGGTGGACCTCACCGAGACGGGGACCACCCTCCGGAGGAACGGCCTCAAGATCATCGGGGAGATCCTGGAGTCCTCCACCGTGGTCATCGCGAACCGGGAGAGCTACGCCGACCCCTGGAAGCGGAGGGAGATGGAGGAGATCCGGACCCTCCTCATGGGAGTCATCGAGGGGAGGAGGCAGGTCCTCATCACCATGAACGTCCCGGGCCCTGCCCTGGAGGAGGTCATCGGCATGCTCCCGGCCATGAAGAAGCCCACGCTGAGCCGGCTCCATGGCATCGATTACTACAGCATCCAGACGGTGGTCCCGAAGGCGGGGGTGAACCAGCTCATCCCGAGGCTGAAGGCCGCAGGCGCCGAGGATATCCTCGAGATCCCCATCTCGAAGATCGTGCGATAGGGGGTAACCATCCCCGGGTCTCCGACGGGGGCCATGGTGGGGGAATACCTCCCCGGGGAAAGGAGATCTCCTTTCCGGGACCCTGAGGGGCCCACTCCTTCCGGGATCGAAAAATCAGGTTCTCATAAGGTTTTTATCTGAATATAGCATATTTCATGATGCAGAAAAAGATCCGACAAGGTTCTTTGCATCCGGAAAAACCGAAGATTTATATTGAACTTCCAAATAATAAAGGTGTTAAGTATGCTCTCCCGGGTGAGATCCGCTCCTTTCCTCCTCGTTCTCCTCCTCCTCTTCTCCCTCTCCGCGGGGTGCAGCATCCTTGGAAAGTCCCCGGAGAGCGACGGCGGGCCGGCGACCCCCGTGCAGGCCACGAATCCCGGGAGCAGCGGATCCTTCGAGGACATCACCGCCCGGAACCCCCCGAAGGTCTCGCTGGAGGACGCCATGGCATCCCTCACCGTCGCCGAGCAGGAAGGGGGGATCGACATGAGGGGGATGACCCTCCGGCAGGTCTTCGGGTACGGGGTGGACTCCTCCGGCCTTGCCCGGACCTGGGTCCTGGGCATGGAGAAGGGAGGGAAGACGACCCTCCTCGCCTACAGCGAGGGGGAGTGGAAGGCCCTTGACATGGACGTACCCCTCCCGGCGGAGGAGGTGCGGCTCGGGGACCTGATCTCTCCCGAGGATCTCTTCAGGAACCGGAAGAACGCCGATCTCATCGTGCAGGAGATGAACCGGCTCCGGGTCACCGAGAGCGACCTCACCATCACGGGGGAGGCCTACCAGGTCACCCTCCACTCTCCCACCGATGGAAAGACCTTCACCTTCAGCGGGAAGACCGGGGAGTTGACGCAATCCGCATGACGAGGGAGAGGCGCTCGGGGCAGCTGCCGGTCGATTTTCTGGTCGGCTTCACCATCTTCATCCTTTCCCTCATCATGGTCGCGAACTTCGTTCCGAGCCTCCTCGTGGGGCTCCAGCGCACGAGCGGGATCGACTACGACGCGGTGGCGTACCGGACCGGGGTGGTCCTCGTGGAGGACCCGGGCGAACCGCCGGGCCTCCTCCCCGTGGGCTCCCCGCCACCCCCCGTTGACGTGGAAGACCCGTGGGAACTCCTGCCCTTCAACCGGAAGGAGTTCGTGAACCGGTTCGGGCTCGCCCTCACCCGGGACACGCCCAATATCCTCTCCATCAACAAGATCGAGCAGTTCTTCAACTCGACCTACGTGTACCCGGGGATCGGCTTCTTCAATGACACGGACTACCGGAACAAGCTCCTCTTCTCCTCCTACCAGTACGGGTACAACGTCACCCTCCAGAACATCTCCCCCATGAAGCCCTCGGAGTACCCGGCCGGCATAACGAGGATGCTCGGGGATCCCTATCCCGCGGGGTACGGCTACATCCGCCGGTACGTGGTTATCAAGCAGAACTCGGATGCGGCTGTCAACCTCTCCACCTTCTGGATCCCCGATGCTTTCATCGCCTACCGGGAGGACCAGGTGGACCTCCCCTCTTCCTGCTTCGGATGCTGCCCGAGATGCCCCGACCCGGCCCTTCCCCACCAGAAGTTCATCGTCAGGCTGAACCAGTCGGTCCTCTACAACAAGAACATCGATACCCACCTGAAGATCGACCTGCAGCGGGAGCCCCTCTCCATCAGGATTACCAATTTCAGCTCCACCCTGAACAATACGGCTCTCAATACCCGGTTCGTCTACCCGATAGCCAACAGCTCCTATGACTGGAGCCTGAATGGGAACTACCCGGGTGAACTGGTGGCCCCCACGAGCGCAACCCTCGTCGCGGTCATGTTCGGGGATCCAACCTTCGATCCCGACGTCTGGACGCCCTTCATGCAGGGTGTGAACCTCACCGTTGACGATAACCATGTGGACTTCCCGATCCCCGCGGGGCTCGGGCCTGAGGTGACGGACAAGATCGAGCTCTATGTCCCGAACTTCGAGCCCTACTACCTCAACGACGGGCGGCCCCTGGACGTCACCTTCGTCTTCCAGAATGACCTCCCCCACACCCATATCACGGGCACCTTCCTGTACGACTACAACCGGAGGAACGTGACCCAGCCGGTGCTCTCGACCGGGATGCTGGAGGTGGCCATATGGTGAGGGACGGGGCGCAGCTCTACACCATGGAGGGGATCGCGGCCGGCCTCATCATGCTCGTCACCGCATACCTCGTCCTCGGGGCCACCTCGGTCTACACGCCGGGGGATACCCACATCACGGACATGCAGCTCGAGCAGGTGGGGAGCGACATCCTCCGGGTGATGGACACCCCCCTCGCGATGAACAACTCCCTGGTCGACTACCAGTCGAACCTCACCCAACTCCAGATCTTCGTGAACACCTCGGACCAGGACCCGGACCTGAACCAGCGCTTCACGAACACCTTCCTCAGGGGGTACCTCTACAATGAGA
>JAJRCS010000160.1 GCA_028678815.1 Methanomicrobiales archaeon
AGGAGATCGCAGAGGCAGGGGCGCTCGGAGGCATAGAAGGCCCGCCACTGGGTGCTGGTCCCGATGACCTCCTTCGCCGGGATACCGGTGTGCTGCTCGAGGGCCCGGTTCCAGTGGACGACCCGGTGGTCCCGGTCGATGACGAACTGGGGGATGGGGGAGCCCTGGAGGATGGCATGGAGCTCCTGCCCCCTCTCCCGGAGGGCCTCCTCGGCCTTCACGATGTCGGTGACGTCCCGGCCCACGGACTGGAACTCCCGGACGCTCCCGTTCCGGTCGAAGATGGCCCGGTCGCTCCAGCTCTGCCAGCACGTCTCCCCGTCAGGCATGATGATCCGGTGGCGGATGGTGGCGACGGGCCGATCCGGGGTGAGGGAACCCAGGTGGATCTTCATCCGTTCCCGGTCCCCGGGAGGCAACCGGGGGGTGAACCGCTGGCCGATGATCTCGGCCCGGTTGCGCTGGAAGTAACGGCAGTACGCGTCGTTCACGAAGATGTGGGTGCCGTCCGGGAGGAACCGGCAGATGAACTCGGTCTGGTCCTCCACCACGCTCCGGTACTTCTGCTCGCTCTCCCGGAGGGCCTCCTCGGCACGCCGCTTCCGGGCAGCCTGCCGGATCATGTTCGCGAGCTCCGCGAACTGGGACCGGGGATCTCCCCCCTTCTGCAGGTAGAAGTCGGCACCGGAGTTCAGGGCCTCGATGGCGACGGCCTCCCGCCCCTTGCCGGTGAAGATGATGAAGGGGATGGTGCACCCCGAGTCCCTGAGGACCTTCAGGAACTCGATGCCGTCCATCCCGGGCATCAGGTAGTCGGCGACGATGACATCGTACGGGCCGGCCCCGAGCTTCTCCAGGGCGAGCTTCGCCGAGAGGACGGTGTCGATGGCAAGGTCATCCTCCCGCCCGAGGAAGAGGGTGGTGAGCTCGAGGAACGCGGGCTCGTCATCGACATAGAGGACGGCGATCTTCGGGGCCGGGGTCGCAGGCCCCCCGCGGGAGGTGTCGGGCATCATTGACAATCAGGGGTAGCTGAGCGGTATGTTCCGCCGTGCTCGAGGAGTTCGTATTCATGCATTATTTTATGCGAAAATATATATATTTGCTGATAAAATCAGGGCTGAATAATAATAGTTCCCCGATAATGACCGGCTGCCCGTGCCCCGGTTCCCTCCCGCCCCCAGGGGGCAGGTCCCGGCTACAGGCTCAAATACTCGCTGCACTCCATACTTCCCTGAGAGCAGCTCATGGCAGGCAGGAAGGGCCCCGGTAAGGCATATTTTGCGGATGACGGCTTCTCGCTCTTTCATGCCGATTCCCTGGAGTTCATGGAGACCCTCCCCGACGAGTCGGTGGACCTGGTCTTCGCCGACCCGCCGTACCGGCTCTCCAACGACGGGTTCACCTGCCATGGAGGGAGGAGGGTCTCGGTGAACAAGGGTGCCTGGGACGCGAGCCGGGGCCCCGAGGAGGACTTCGCGGGCCACCTCGCCTGGATCACGGCGTGCCGGCGGATCCTCACCCCCGGCGGGTCCCTCTGGATCAGCGGGACCTACCACTCCGTCTATGCCTGCGGCTATGCCCTCCAGCTCGCCGGCTACCACCTGCTGAACGACATCTGCTGGTACAAGCCGAACGCCCCCCCGAACCTCTCGGGGAGGTACTTCACGGCGAGCCACGAGACCCTCCTCTGGGCGGCAAAGAGCCCGGACTCCCGGCACACCTTCAACTACGAGCTCATGAAGAACGGCGCCTGGGACGGTGATGCCCTCAAGCGCCCCCACCGGCAGATGCGGTCGGTCTGGTCCATCCCGGCCCCGAAACCCGGGGAGAAGCGCTTCGGGAGGCACCCCACCCAGAAGCCCCTCGCCCTCCTCGTCCGGATCATCCTCGCGAGCTCGAGGGAAGGGGACCTCGTCCTCGATCCCTTCACGGGGAGCTCCACCACCGGCCTCGCCTGCTGCCGGACGGGGCGGCGGTTCATAGGCGTGGACAGCGAGAAGAAGTACCTCGACCTCTCGGTGAAGCGCTACCGTGCCCTCAGGGAGGAGTCCGCCTCAGGGGGGGAGGGGGGATGACACCGCGGCCTGCCACCCCGGAGGAGGCCCGGCCTGCCCTCCTCGCCTCCCAGAAGGGAGAGATCACCGAGCACCACATCTACCTTGCCCTCGCGGGGAAGGCCGCCGAGGCCGTGAACCGGAAGGTCCTCGAGGAGACCGCGGCGGTGGAGCTCGGGCATTACCGGTTTTTCCGGTCCCTCACCGGCGTCGAGGTGGCCCCTGACCGGCTCCGGGTTGCCTTCTACATCCTCGTGTACCACGTCTTTGGCATCACCTTCACCCTGAAGTTCCTCGAGCGGGGCGAGGCCCGGGCCCAGAGGATCTACGGGGACCTCATCCCGGTCGTCCCCGGCCTCGAGTCCGTCCTCCGGGACGAGGAGAGGCACGAGAAGGAGCTCATCGCCCTCGTGGACGAGCAGCGGCTCCGGTACACGGGGTCCATCGTCCTCGGCCTGAACGATGCCCTCGTGGAGCTGACCGGGACCCTCGCCGGGCTCACCCTTGCCCTCCAGGACACCCGGGTCATCGCCATGGCCGGGCTCATCACCGGGATCGCCGCCGCCCTCTCCATGGGATCGGCGGAGTACCTCTCCACGAAGTCCGAGGCCGGGGACGGGGCGAAGAACCCCCTCCGGGCCGCCATGTACACCGGCATCGCGTACATCATCACGGTCCTCTTCCTCGTCGCCCCGTACCTCGTCTTCTCGAACTTCTACCTGGCCCTCGCGGTCACCATCGTGAACGCCATCATTGTCATCCTCATCTTCACCTTCTACATCTCGGTGACCCGGGACCTGGACTTCCGGGGCAGGTTCATCGAGATGGCCGGCGTCTCCCTCGGTGTCGCGGCCCTCTCCTTCCTCATGGGGATCCTCGTCCGGGTCCTCCTCGGGGTGGATGTGTAGGGGATCCCGGGTCCCGCAGGGAGGAGGAGGCGCGTAGCGGCTCCTCCTGTCCCGGGGGGGGTGGGGCCCCTCGGGACTATGCCGGGAGCGTCCAGGGGGGAG
>JAJRCS010000210.1 GCA_028678815.1 Methanomicrobiales archaeon
GACCGGGGCCGCGGGGGCGGTGGCGGCGAAGTACCTTGCACCGAAGAAGGAGGTGACCCTCGGGGTCATCGGGAGCGGGCGGCAGGCCGAGGCCCAGGTGGAGGCCATCTCCCGGGAACTCGCGATCACCGGGATCAGGGTCTGGTCCCGGGAGGAGAAGAACGCCCGGGCCTTTGCCGACCGGTTCAGGGCCCTCTCGGCCGAGGCGACCCCCCTCGAGAAGGCCTGCGATGCCGACGTCCTCGTGACGACGACGCCCTCGAGGAAACCCCTGGTGATGCACGAGTGGGTCCATGACGGGACTCACATCAATGCCATCGGTGCCGACGCCCCCGGGAAGGAGGAGCTCGACCCCCTCATCCTGAAGCGGGCGAAGGTCTTCGTGGACGACCGGCCGCAGGCCCTCCATTCGGGGGAGATCAACGTCCCCATCGCGAAGGGCCTCTTCCATGCCCATGACATCGCCGGGACCCTCGGGGAGGTGGTGGTCGGGGTGAAGGGGAGGAGGCGGCCCGACGAGGTGACGGTCTTTGACTCGACGGGCCTCGCCATCCAGGACCTCGCCATCGGGAAGCTCGCCATGGCGGGAGGGAAGTGGGTCGAGCTCCCCTTCCCCTGAGCCGCGGCTCTCCCCCTCAGGCCGGAAAATCAGTCCCCTTTCCTGAGGGGCCTGGAGTGCTTCCGCCAGACCTGGTCCCGGTACACGGGTCCGCTGTTGTACGTGCAGAAGGGGATGACCTTCCCGTCGGGGGTGGCATAGTGGATGCAGCACCGCTGGACCCGGGAGAGGTCGTAGTTGTGCCGGTCCATGAAGTGCATGGTGCCGATGAAGAGGGAGTTCCAGTGGAACTCCCGGAGGGCATCGTAGTTCTGGAAGAGGAGCGCGCCGGCGAGGACCTTCCAGATCTTCGGGGATCCCTCCACCTCCTCTCCCTTCTTCACCGAGGTCCGGAGGCTGTTCACCCCCTCGAGGAGGGTCCGGTACTTGTTGATCTGCCCCCCCTTCCTCAGGTTCTCGGCCATCTTCTTCACGGCGGCGAAGAACTTGTCCACGTCCACCATCCGGTTGATGGGTACGAGGCCCTTCTCGTTGACAAAGACATAGGTCGCCGCCCCGCAGTGCTGGTGGGCGGTGAACCGGATCTGGGGCTTCCCCGTGTACGCCTCCACGAGGTCCGAGACGGGCACGACGCAGGGCACGGGGTAGAAGTCGTCCTTCCGGATGGCACCCTCCGTCTGCGACTCGATCCGCTCCAGGAGCTCGGGGATGGTGATCCGGGCGTTCCGGACGTCGTCGTCGCTCGCCGCGCCGGTGAAGGCGACGGGCTGGAAGTTCACCCCCCGGATCACGGAGATGTGCTCCACGGCGAATTTTATGATATCCCCCACCTCGTGATCGTTCCTCCCCCGGATGATGGTGGGGACGAGGACGACCCCCATGTGGACCGAGTCCATGACCTCGACGGCCTTCCGGTGCCTCACGATCTGCGGGTCGGTCTCCTCGGTGACCCCGTCGAAGTGGAGGTACACGGTATTGAGCCCCGCATCCCGGAGGGCAGCCGCATACTCCGGGCTCTTCGCGATCTTGACCCCGTTCGTCGCGATCTGGACCTGCTTGAACCCGAGCTCCTTCGCCTTCCTGATGATGTCGATGAGATCCTCCCTGAGGGTGGGCTCGCCCCCGGAGAACTGGACGGCGGGGGTGGGGACCGGTTTCTCGTTCCGGAGGAGGGTGAGCATCTCCACCACCTGCTCGAAGGACGGCTCGTAGACGTACCCGCAGGCCTGGGCATTCACAAAGCAGAAGTCGCAGTTCAGGTTGCACCGGTTCGTGAGGTCGATGTTCGCGAGGAGGGTCCCCGAGCGGTGGTTCGTGCAGACGCCACAGTAGCTGGGGCAGCCGTCAGGGGGAGCCTCCCGGTGGGGGTTCTCCAGGCCGGCCCCGACGGACTCGAACTCGTCGAACCGGCGGTAGAGCGCGGCATCGGACCAGTAAATATCATGGAAATGCCCGTCCTCGGGGCAGGTCCGCTCAAGGTAGACCTTCCCGTCCTCCTCGACGATCTCCGCGGGGATGACCTTCCCGCAGACAGGGCAGATAGTCCGTGTCGTCTTGAGAAGCATGAAGTCTGCTCCGAGAACCCCGTTCTATTGTCTTTTCCGGAACCTTAATCTTTTTTGCTGCGCGCCTCTCTTCACCGTGGCCCCTCCATTGTTCTTTTCGATACCTTAATCTTTTTCGCGACGCTCTATACTAAACTGTTGCCCGGCACTGCTCTCGAATACTGGCTCTACGCCCTCGTATCCGCGCTCTGGATCATGCTCCCGGCCTATGTCCCGAACACGGCCGCGGCACTCCTCGGGGGCGGGCCGCCCATCGACGGGGGGAGGAGCTGGGGGGACGGCAGGAGGATCTTCGGGGAGGGGAAGACCATCCGGGGATTCGTCCTGGGGGTCCTCACCGGCATGGCCGTCGGGGGCATCGAGATCTGGGTCCAGACCCTCGCCGGCTGGCAGCTCAGCTGGTACTTCCTCCCCATCCATACCGTCGTGACGGTCTGCACCTTCGCCCTGGGAGCCCTCCTCGGGGACCTGGGCAAGAGCTTCTTCAAGCGGCGGCTCGGGATGGCATCCGGGGACCCCTGGCCGATTGCAGACCAGTACGACCTCGTCGCCGGGGCCTTCCTCCTCACGGCCATCTTCGCCCATGGCTGGCTCCTCGCGAACATCACCCTCCCCGTCCTCGTCTGGATCCTCCTCGTCACCTTCGTCCTCCACCGGGTCACGAACATCGCAGGGCACCGCCTGGGGGTGAAGCGGGTCCCATGGTGAACCTCATCGCCGACCTCCTCGCGGCCCGCGGGGCGGTGCGCCACGGGGACTTCGTCCTCGCCTCCGGCGCCCGGTCGAAGGTGTACGTGGACATCAAGGCCGCCCTCACCGACCCCGGGGTCCTCTCGGCCATCGCCGTGGCCATCGTGGACCGGTGCAGCTTCGAGGCGGTCGCAGGCGTCGCGGTGGGCGGCGTCCCCATCGCGGTTGCCGTCTCCCTCGCGGCAGGGAAACCCTACGCCGTGGTGAGGAACGTGGAGAAGGGGCACGGGACGGGGGGCCGGATCATCGGCGAGGTGAAGGGGCGGAGGACGCTCCTCGTGGAGGATGTCACCACCACCGGGGGCTCGGTCCTCGGGGCGATCCGGCTCCTCAGGGAGGCAGGGGGGCGGGTGGATACGGTGGTCACCGTGGTGGACCGGGAGGAGGGGGCGGGGGCGGCCCTCGCTGCCGAGGGCGTTACCCTCGTCCCCCTGGTCCTCCTCTCCGAGCTCCTGGGCAGGGACGAACCTATTTAAAAAGGGGGTGACGAAGGATGGGTATGAAGATCCTCCTGGTGGGCAGCGGGGGACGGGAGCATGCCATGGCCGAGGCCATCACCCGGGACGGGGAGGCTGCCCTCTCTGCCTTCATGGCGAGGAGGAACCCGGGCATCGCCCGGCTCGCGAAGGGGACCCGGATCGGGAAGGAGACCGACCCGGGGCAGGTCCGGGACTTCGCGGTCGCGGAGAAGGCGGACTATGCCATCATCGGGCCGGAGGCGCCCCTCGAGGCCGGGGTGGTGGACATCCTCGAGGAGTCGGGGATCCCCTGCGCCGGCCCCACCCGGGCCGCGGCGCGCCTCGAGACCGACAAGGCCTTCTGCCGGGACATGATGGCCGCCCACGGGATCGCCGGCTGCCCCCGGTACCGGGTCTTCCGGGACCCCTCCGAGGCCGCGGCCTTCATCGGGGACTCCGAAAGCGACCTCGTGGTGAAGCCCGCGGGCCTCACGGGGGGCAAGGGGGTCCGGGTCATGGGCGAGCAGGTCGACCGGGCAGGGGCCATGGCGTACGTCCGGACACTTTCGGGGAGCGTCGTCCTCGAGGAACGGCTCCTCGGGGAGGAGTTCACCCTCCAGGCCTTTGTCGACGGGACCCGGCTCGTCCCCGCCCCCCTCGTGCAGGACCACAAGCGGGCCTTCGAGGGGGACACCGGGCCGAACACGGGGGGCATGGGCTCCTACTCCATGCCCGACCACCGGCTCCCCTTCGTCTCCGAAGCCGACTACGGGAAGGCCCTCCGGATCATGGAGGACGTGGTCCGGGCCCTCGCCCGGGAGGGGCACCCCTACCGGGGCATCCTCTACGGCCAGTTCATGAACACGAGGGACGGCCCGCGGGTGGTGGAGTTCAATGCCCGGTTCGGGGACCCCGAGGCGATGAACGTCCTCCCCATCATGACAAACAGCCTTGCCGGGGTGATCGCGGGTATCGTGGAGGGGAACCTCTCGGCGAAGAAGGTCGGGTTCGGGAAGGTGGCAACCGTCTGCAAGTACCTGGTCCCCGAGGGGTACCCCGACTCCCCGAGGAGCGGCGAGCCCGTCACCCCGGCCCCCGGCAACGGGGTACGCCTCTACTACGCGAACGTGGAGGAGCGGGGCGGGGCCCTCCACACCCTCACCTCCCGGACCCTGGCCTTCGTCGGGATAGCCGGCACCCTGGAGGAGGCCGAGGCGGCGGCAGAGGCGGCGGCCTCCTCCTCGGGGGGCCGGGTGTACCACCGCCGGGATATCGGGACCCGGGATCTCCTTGCGAAGCGGACGGCCCACATGGAGGCGATACGATGAGGCGTGATTTTCTCTCGATCCTCGACCTGGAACCCCATGACCTCGTGCAGCTCCTGGATGACTCGGCCCGGATGAAGAAGGCGCGGGGCGGTGAGGAGGAGCGCCGGATCCTCGCGGGGAAGTGCCTCGCCATGGTCTTCGAGAAGGCCTCCACCCGGACCCGGGTCTCCTTCGAGGCCGGGATGGAGGAGCTCGGCGGGCATGCCATCTTCCTCAACC
>JAJRCS010000015.1 GCA_028678815.1 Methanomicrobiales archaeon
TATCCTCCGGGCCGAGGGCGCGGACCTGGTCATCATGGACCCCGACACCCATGATCGGCTCATGGCCGTCATCCAGGGGCTCACCCACTTCGGGAACCTCTGCATGGCCGACGCCATCCGCAGGAGCGGGACCGACCTTGCCGCAGCCCTCGGGGCCACCTCCCCGGTCTACCGGATCCAGATGGGCCTCATCGGCCGGCTCCTCTCCCAGGACCCGGCCCTCTACGGGGACATGCTCCAGCTGAACCCCCATGTGCCGCCGGTCCTCGCCTCCTTCGAGGCGGCGGCGGCCGACCTCAGGCAGCGGGTCGAGGGCGGGGACCTGCCCCCCTTCGTGGAGTTCTTCGAACGGGCCTCGGAGACGTACCGGCCGTACCTGGACCAGGCGGCGGCAGAGACCGACGCCCTCATCGGCTTCCTGGCAGGGCTCCGATGATCGCGGTCCTCGGTCCCGAGGGGACCTTCAGCCACGAGCTCGCCCTCGCCCTCTTCGGCGAGGGGGAGGTGGTCCTCCTCCCCACCATCCACCGGATCTTCGACGAGGTGGAGAGGGGGGCCTCCGACGGGCTCGTGCCCCTGGAGAACAGCGAGGCGGGCGGCGTGGGGCCCACCCTGGACGGCCTGCAGGGCCATTCCGTCTCCATCACCGGCGAGGCCTACATGGAGGTGCACCACCACCTCGCCGCCCCCGGGCGGGTGGAGGACCTCACCCTCGTCTACGCCCATCCCCAGACCCATGAGCAGTGCAGCGAGTTCCTCGAGGGGCTCGGGCTCGAGGTGGTCCACACCTCCTCGAACGCCGCGAGCGCCCGGGCCATGCAGGAGCGGGAAGGCGCGGGCGCCATCGTCTCGGAGCTCACCGCCCGGATCTACGGCCTCCCCATCGCCCGGCGCGACGTGCAGAACGCCTCCGGGAACACGACCCGGTTCATCCTCATCTCCACGAGGCCTCCCGCCGAGAGCCATCCCGAGAAGTGCAGCATCCTCATCGATCCCCGGGCGGACCGGCCGGGGCTCCTCCATGACCTCCTCTCGGTCTTTGCCCGGCGGGGGATCAATCTCATGAGGATCGAGTCCCGGCCGTCGAAGCGGGGGATGGGGAGCTATGTCTTCTTCCTCGACTTCGCCACGAGCCGGGGGTGGGAGGTGGCCATCCGGGAGCTCCAGGGGCTCACCCACGTGAAGAACCTCGGGTGCTACCGGCGGCTGGAGGTGCCGGGGTGGAGGTGACCCTCCGGAAGGCAGGGGCTGTCGATCTCCGGGTCACCGCGCCCCCCTCCAAGTCCTTCACCCACCGGGCGATGGTGGCGGCGGGCCTCGCCCGCGGGCCCTCCACGCTCGCCGGCCCCCTCATCTCACAGGACACGGTGATCACGGGGGACGCCCTCCGGGCCCTCGGGGTCCTGGTGGCCTGGGAGAAGAAGTACGCGCACATCTCCGGCGTCGGCGGGAGGTTTCCCACCGCGGCGGAGACGGTCCTTGACCTCGGCGACTCGGGGACGAGCATGCGGTTCTTCACCGCCCTCGCCCTCCTTGCGGAGAACCCTGTGGTGCTCCGGGGTAGCCCGAGGATGCACGAGCGGCCCATCGGCCCCCTCGCTGATGCCCTCGGGAAACTGGGAGGGGAGGTCCGGTACCTCGGCACGGAGGGGTACCCCCCGATCAGGGTCTCGGGGAGGTTCCGGGGCGGGGAGGTGGTTGTAGACGGGAGCCTCTCCAGCCAGTTTGTGTCTGCCATCCTCCTCGCCGCCCCCTGCGGCGAAGGAGACCTTACCCTCACCGTGAGCCCGCCCCCGGTCTCACGATCCTACCTGGACATCACGACAGAGGTCATGAAGGCCTTCCATGCCACCCCGGAACGGGAGGGGTACACCCGGTTCCATGTGAAGGGAGGAACGGGCTACCGGTGGCACGGCTACCAGATCGAGGGAGACTTCTCCTCGGCCTCCTATTATCTTGCCATGGGTGCCGTCTGTGGCGGACAGGTGAGGGTGGACAACCTGAACCGGTCGTCTGTCCAGGGGGATCGGCGGTTCATCGGGATCCTGGAACAGATGGGATGCCGGATCGGGTGGGACTGGGACACGGTCACCCTGGAGAGCGCGGGAATCCTCTCAGGGACAGACGTGGAGATGTCGGGGAGCCCGGACACGGTCCAGACCCTCTGCGCGGTGGCCGCCTTTGCTCAGGGACCGACCCGGATCCGGGGGATCGGCCACCTCAGGCTCAAGGAGAGCGACCGGATCGAGGCAACGGCGAAGGCGCTCCGCAGCCTCGGCGGGGATGTAACGGTGGAGAGGGACATGATCACCATAGAGCCCCGCCCCCTCCACGGGGGTATCGTCGATCCCGCAGGCGACCACCGGACCGCCATGGCCTTCTCGGTGATCGGCCTCGGCGCCGGTGGTGTTACCATCCGGGACCCGGAGTGCGTCGCCAAGTCGTTCCCGGAGTTCTGGGAACCTCTCAGGAGGGCGAGTCTCCTGTGAGGATCATCCTCACCGGTTTCCGGGGGACCGGGAAGACCACCGCCGGGGAGATCCTCGCCGGGAGGCTGGGACTCCCCTTCCTCGACACCGACCGGATCATCGAGGGGCGGGCCGGGAAGAAGATCCCCGCCATCTTCAGGGAGAGGGGCGAGGCCGGTTTCCGGGAGCTGGAGCGGCAGGTCATTGCCTCGCTCCCCCAGGACGGGGTGGTCGTGGGAACCGGGGGTGGGGCGGTGCTCGACCCGGTGAACGTGGAGCGGCTGCGCAAGGGTTCCCTTGTCTTCCTCCTCCAGGCCGGGGAGGAGACCATCGCCCGGAGGATCGGGGGGAGTGACCGCCCCTCTCTCACCGGGAAGCCCCCGGCCGATGAGGTGGGCGTGCTCCTCAGGGACCGGCAGCCGGCGTACCTCCGGGCGGCCGACTTCTGCATCGGCACGGAGAGGGGGCCCCCTGCATGGGCCGCCGGGGAGGTCCTCAGGATCCTGGAGGAGGGTCCCACCCCGGCCCTGTCCCGGGCGTCGGGGATGAAGTTCATCGGGCAGCTCCCGCTCAGGGAGGGCGACCGGGCCGCCCTCTCCGCCCTGTTGAAAGGTGGGGAAAAGGGCGGCCTCTGCGCCATCGCGGGGTACCCGTGCTCCCACAGCAGGAGCCCGGCGCTCTGGAACGGCCTCTTCGCCCGGTACGGCCTCCCGTACCTCTACACCTCCTTCGAGTGGCCGGATATCGGGGAGCTGATCCAGGCAGTCCGGGACCTCGGCGTCCGGGGCCTCGCGGTCACCATCCCCTTCAAGGAGACGGTCATACCCCACCTGGACGGGGTCGACCCTGATGCCCGGGCCATCGGGGCGGTGAACACCGTGGTCCAGTGCGGCGGGGTGCTCAGGGGCTTCAACACCGACTGGCTCGGGATCCGCGCACCCCTGGAGGACCGGGCAGGGGCGCGCGCCGTGGTGCTCGGGGCCGGGGGGGCGGCTGCGGCGGCGGTGTATGCCCTCCGCTCCCTCGGGATGGAGGTGACCATCCTGAACCGGACGCCGGGGAAGGCCGCGGGCCTCGCGGAACGGTCGGGGTGCCGCGCGGCCCCCCTCTCCTCCGTCCGGGACCTCCGGCCGGAGGTGGTGGTGAATGCGACACCGGTGGGGATGCACCCGGACCGCTCGTCGCTCCTCGCGGCGGAGGACCTCAGGGAGGGGATGACGGTCTTTGACCTGGTCTACACCCCGCCCGAGACCCCCCTCCTCGCCCTCGCGCGCAGGGCCGGGTGCCGGGTCATCCCGGGGACCGAGATGTTCATCCATCAGGCCCGCGAACAGTTCTTCCATGTCACGGGTATCCGGGTCCCCGGGGACATCGTCAGGGAGCTGGTGTAGGTGAACAGCTTCGGCAGGAACTTCCGGATCACGAGCTTCGGCGAGAGCCACGGGAAGGCCCTCGGGGTCGTCATAGACGGCTGCCCGCCCGGCCTCACCATCGCCGGGGCCGATATCCAGCCCTTCCTGGACCGGCGGCGCCCGGGGAAGGGCCCCCTCGAGTCCCCGAGGAAGGAGCCCGACCGGGTGGAGATCCTCTCCGGCCTCTTCCGGGGAAGGACCACCGGCGCCCCCCTCGCCCTCATGGTGGAGAACCGGGACGTAAGAGAGGAGGACTACGACGAGCTGGAGGGGATCTTCCGGCCGGGCCATGCCGACTACACCTGGCAGGCCAAGTACGGTATCCGGGACCACCGGGGCGGTGGCAGGTCCTCGGGGAGGGAGACGGTGGCGCGGGTCGCGGCCGGTGCGGTGGCTGCGAGGATCCTCGCGGGGAAGGGGATCAAGATCACGGGCCGGATCCTCGAGATCCACGGGAAGCGGGACCCCGATGCCATGGCCCGGGAGATCGAGGCGGCCCGGGACGAGGGGGACTCGGTGGGGGGGATCGCCGAGGTCCTCGTCTCGGGCTGCCCCCCGGGGCTCGGGGACCCGGTCTTTGGCAAGCTCGATGCCCTCCTCGCCCATGCCCTCATGGGCATCGGGGCGGTGAAGGGCGTGGAGATCGGGGAGGGATTTGCCGCGGCCCGGATGAAGGGGAGCAAGCACAACGATGCCATGACCCGGGCCGGCTTTGCCACGAACCATGCCGGGGGGATCCTCGGGGGGATCAGCACCGGCCAGGAGATCGTCGCCCGGATCGCGGTGAAGCCGACCCCCTCCATCGCAAAGACCCAGAGGACCGTGAACCGGAAGGGGGAGGAGGTCTCGGTCTCCATCCGGGGGCGGCATGACCCCTGCATCGTACCCCGGATCCTCCCGGTGGCCGAGGCCATGGTGGCCCTCGTCATCCTCGACGAGTTCCTCGAGCAGGCGAAGTACCGCGAGCCCGCCAAATCGGGCGCGGGTGGAAGAGGCTGAAGGAGAGGTTATGGAAGACGAAGGAGAGACCTACGGCCCCGAGACCTGCGCCCACTGCGAGGGTGCGGGGTGCTGCTACTGCGACAAGAGGGGGAAGGTCCTCGTCCGCCAGCCCTCGAAGAAGTGCCACCACTGCGACGGGGACGGGTGCATCTACTGCGGGTTCACCGGCTGGGCGGGGCTCCTCCCCAAGTACTCGTCCTGCAAGTGGTGACCGGGCGATACCGGGAACACGGCGGAGGGCCCTCCGCGGGGCCCCATCCGGCCAGGGTACACGACGGAGGATCCCCGTGGAGGGACCCGGTCCGGCCCTTTCATTTTTAAACCCGCAGGTCCCACCTGAGCTCCAGAGCGAGCAGGGAGGGAACAGGTCATGAGTCCACGGATCCCCGTATCCTTCAGGCGGTTCTCCCCGGTTTTCCTCGTGATCATCGGGGCCTTCCTCCTTCTTCTCCCGGCACAGGCAGCGCCTGCCACGGGAGGCGTCGTGTACAGCACCGACTTCTCCACCGATCCCGGCTGGTCGACGAACAACCCCGCGACCAACTACCATGACCCTGCGAAGGGCATGTTCCACTACCTCATGCGCGACGGGAGCGGCGCATACGTGAACGTGAAGGTGCCCTACGACGGGGAGTCCTTCACCCTCTCCTTCGATATCCTTCCTGAACGAACCGATTACCAGGCAACGGTGAAGTTCGGGCTCGGGGACGACGACCAGGTGACGCAGGATCGGCTCACCATGTTCACCGAGCTCGAGAACGGGCCCTACGGGAGGATCATCTGGATCCGGTCCATCGACCTCCAGAACCAGCGGAGGGAGGCCTCCTCCTACTTCCTCTCCTACGGCGGCCCGACGGTCCAGTTCGAGGACGGGGTCTGGTACCACATGGACATGGACTACCGGACCGAGACCCGGAGCCTCTCCCTCTCCATGTACCGGCTGAACGACTCCCAGCCCGTCTGGCATTACACGCTGGACAACGTCTCCATCTTCCCCACCATGGACCGGATTTACATGTCCAAGATCGGGGACTCCACGAACCCGAATGCCATCGCCGAGGGGTACATCGACAACGTGGCCTTCTCCCTCCACTTCCCGGTGGAGACACCGGCGGCGGTTACCACGCAGAGCCCGGCCACGCCTGCCACCACCCCCGCCATGACGACCCCGGGGACGCAGGTCCCCGGGAAGCAGGCAGAACCGATCCCGCTCTCCCTCCCGGTCATCCTGGCCGCCCTCGTCGTCTCCCTCTTCTGTGCGGGGAGGGCCCGGGCCCGGAACCGGTGACCCGGCCCTTTTTTTGCAGGAAGTCCTGCCCCGTCACCTGCCCAGGAGGGCCTGTACCTTTTTGAAATCAGCGAGGGAGAACTGGCCGGGCGCGGCCTGCGTGCCGGCATGGGTGTAGGCAAACTCGGACCCGAAGAAGGGGAGGATCACCCGTGCGAACCGGAACTCGTCCCCAAGCACCCCCGTGCAAACGGGTTTCTCTGCCCGGAGGGTGAACTTCAGCAGCTCGAGGAGGTCCTGCTCATCCGCCGGCCGGACCACGA
The DNA here is from genome assembly GCA_028678815.1 of Methanomicrobiales archaeon. GTDB lineage: Archaea > Halobacteriota > Methanomicrobia > Methanomicrobiales > JACTUA01 > JACTUA01. The sequence goes on from JAJRCS010000015.1 coordinate 6,434, forward strand.
TCTTGGGGATGTCGCCGTACCGGCGGAGTTCCCGTTCCACCCGGCGGAGTTCCCCGGATGCGGGCATATCCATGGCATGACGGGATGCGATGATACCCTTCCCCTTCCCCCGTATCAGGGGGGCGAAGGAGGAGAAGGGCATCTCGACGTCCACGAAGTCCGCGAAGGTGAGAAGCGGCTCCACCATCTCCCACCATTCCCCGGGGCTGCCCGCGAACCGCCCTCCCTCGGCCTCGCTCCGGAGCGTAAGGATGATGGGTCCCCGGAAGGCCGACCGGATGGACGGGAGCTCTGCCGCGGGATCCTTCTCCATGAGATCGACCCGGACCTCGAGGAGATCCGGCGAGAGGGCTGCCGCCCGGGCGGCCTCCCGGGCATCCACGACCGTGGCCACGATCCGCATGCTCACGTCCTCCTCCTAAAGAGATACGGGGAAGGCGCGATAAAGCCTTGCCGGCTCATCGCACCTCCGGTGCTCCAGCTCGGTTTCTTCGCGACTTCGCCGCGACTTCGTCGCGGTACTCCTATTTACTCGCGACATACGTCGCTCGACTCCGATTTCCTGCGGAAATCGTCGTCCTACGGAAATAGTCGTCGTCGCGACTCCGCAGCGGCTTCGTCGCTCCACTCCTGCTCCCTTCGGGAGCAGTCGTCGTCGCTCGAGGTCGGGTCTTTATGGACCCTCCCTCTGACGAAACCTCCCTCTGATGAAACCTCGCTCACCCGTCCTCCTCCCGGAGCCCACGCAGGAAGGCACCGTGGGTGATGCCACCCCGTGCCCGTATCCTGCACTCCTCCCGGAGATCCGCAAGCCTGTGGCCGACCCCGTC
>JAJRCS010000020.1 GCA_028678815.1 Methanomicrobiales archaeon
GCCCCTCGGGGGTCTCGGAGGGACAGATCCGGCCCCACTGGGTCGGGTGCAGGTCCCGGGCCTCAAAGTGGGGCTGGGACCGGGAGAGGGGCGAGATGACCCGGCGGAGGTGGGAGAGGACCGACATGTGGTCAACCCGGTCCAGGAGCTGGGAGACCCCTGTCCGGCCGCCCACCCAGTTCCCGGTGGCGAGGGGGTGGAGGAGCCGCTCGGTGAGGACGTCGGCCCTGACCGCCGTCCCGATGGAGAGGTCCCGGTGGCGCATCGATGCCCGCTCGAGCTGGTACTTGATGTCCCGCGTGAGCCGGTTCAGGGAGATCCGGAAGAGGTCCTCCATGAGGTCGCCGGCGAGCTTCAGCCGCTTGTTGGCGTAATGGTCCTTGTCATCGATCCGGCGCCGGTTCAGGACGAGGTCGAAGCAGGACTCGGCCATCCGGCCGAGGAAGTGGGCCTTCGCCAGCCGGACGCTGTCCACGGCGGCCCGGTAGCCGGGGTCCCCCTCCTTCAGGCCCGGGGGCATCAGGTAGTTCAGGTGGGGGAGGAGGTAGTTGTCGAGGACGAACTCGGCCCGCTTCTTCTGGTAGTCCCGGGTCTGGTTCGGGGCGAGCTTCTTGCCCACGTACATGATGCCGCTCTCCACGGAGTCGCACTCGCTCTCCTCGAGGTTCTGCATCATGAAGGTGAGGATCTCCTCGTCCGTGGAGACCGCCTCGACGATGTCATGGTCCGAGGCGAGGCCGAGGGCCTTCATGAGGTCCACGAACCGGAGGTGCCCTGCCACCGAGGGGAAGGAGACCTCGAGGAGGTTCTTCCGGTTCCGCTCGACCACCACGAGGGCACGGTACCCGCGGAACTGGGAGAAGACCTTGGCGACGTAGATCCGCTCGTTGTACCGCTCCGTGAACTCGGTCATGATCTTGTTGGACGCGAGGTCCTCCAGGGTCATGAGGACCCGCTCGGTCCCGTTGATGATGAAGTAGCCGCCCGGGTCCAGGGGGTCCTCCCCGTGGGCGACCCGTTCTTCATCGGTGAGGCCGAAGAGGTTACACTTCCTCGACCCGACCATGACGGGGAGCTGCCCGATGTTCGCCACGACCGGGTCCTGCCGCGTATCCCCGTGCATGAGGGTCATGGTGAGGTAGATGGGTGCCGCGTAGGTGAGGTTCCGGAGCCTCGCCTCGCTGGGGAAGAGGCTCCCCTGGGACCCGTCCGCCTCCCTGACCACCGGTTTCTCGACGGTGATGGTCCCCAGCTCGACCCAGACGGGGACCCTGCTCTTGCCCCGGGAATCGATGTCGGTCTGGATGACCTTCTGCTCGTTCACCACCTTCTGGAGGTTATGCTCGAGGAAGTTGTTGAAGGAGTCCAGCTGGTGGCGCGATACATGCTCCTTCCCAAAGTAAACCCTCGAGAGTACACCCCGTTCTATCAAGTACTACCAGGCCCCCTCACTTCTTCGGCCGCCTGATGACGAGGCGGTAGGACTCGGCCCGTCCTGCCGTCTGGCTGTCCCGGACGATCCTGATGACATCCCCCGGCTTCGCCTTGACGGCCTTCACGGCCGGGTCGTCATGGTAGATCTTCGGCAGTTGTTCCAGTGTGAGATGGTACGTCGAGAGGAGGGTCTTTATCTCCTCCTCCTCCATGATGCGATGGTCAGGGACCATCATGTGCTCAAGGACATTGAATGTCAAGAGATCCTCCCAGGAGAGAAGCTGTCCCCGTCCCCCGAAACAAGATGTGAATTATTGATCAGATCCATCACCGCTCACTTCCACAGATGCGTCCTGTGGGAGCGGGCTCGGGGGGATTTGAACCCCCGGCCACCTGGTTAAAAGCCAGGCGCTCTACCTAGCTGAGCTACGAGCCCCCGCACCCTCGCCCCTCTTGGCATTATTACAAAGAGAGGTAAGTATTTAAACATTCTCTCCTGAAATGAAGGTTTCCTGCCCGGGCGGATTCCTTCACCAGGATCCTGGCAGTGGCGGGGGCTCCGGCCCCCAATTCCTGCTCCCCGAATCGGAATGTTTATCTGACTTCATTGGCTACGTCCAATGATATCGGGGGCCGGAACGGACCTCCCGGATTTCACGAGGCGTTCGATGGGGGTCGACCTTTCCTTCAAGTCCCTGACCGGCACCCTCCCCGTCATCACCCGGTGGATCTACCTCGCCATCGCCATTGCCCTCGCCCTCCTGGCCATCCTCTCCCTCGTGGACGTCGCGAAGAGCTTCTTCAATATCGGGGGCTCCCTCACCCTCACGGCCGGTATCCTCTCCAGCCTCCACTCGGTTCTTCTCACCATCATCATCGTCGAGATCCTGGAGACCGTTATCGTCTACTTCAAAACGAACAGGGTCCTCGTCCGGCCCATCCTCATCGCCGGCCTCACCGCCATGGTCCGGCGGATCCTCTTCTACGGTGTCGAGGTGATAGAGCCCGTGGACCTCCTCGTGGACGCTGTGGTCATCGCGGTGCTCACGGCCGCGGTGGTGGTCATCGGGAAGGAAGAGCAGCAGGAGATGAAGGCAGGCTGAACCGGGCAGAGAGAAGAGAGATACCCCGGCGGCCTACTTCTCGTTGAGGACCCGGTCCAGCTCGCCCCGGATCTGGGTGAGCCGGCCCTCCTGGGTCTTGATGCTCTCGGACATGCTCTTCATGGCCTGGGAGATCTTGGAGGAGACCTGCTGGTTGGTATCATAGATATTGTACGTGGTCTCGAGGATCTTGAGGAGCCGGTTGTTCACGTCCACGCTCTTCGCGAGCCGGGAGTACTCGTCGATGATCCCCTGGTCGAAGCCCGCCTTCTTCGCCTCCTCGACGTCGAGCTTGATGGTGTTCCTCCGCTTCAGGACATGCTCGATGGTGTCGTAGAGCTCCCGGTGGGTGATGGGTTTCAGGACGTAATCCTCGATGTACATCCCGTAGGTCTGGGCCTCCTCGGGGGAGAGCTGCTTGGCCGTGAGCATGAGGACCGGGATGTCCTTCGTCTCCGGGTTCCGCTTGATCTGCTCGAGGGTCTCCCAGCCGTCGATGGGCTCCATCATGATGTCCAGGAGGATGAGGTCGGGCTTGATGTTCTTGAGGATGTCCAGGCACTCGAGACCGGAGTAGGAGGCGACCGCCCGGTATCCCCCCCGCTCAAGCATCGTCACGAAGACGTCCACGATGAACGGGCTGTCATCAACTACGAGTATGGTATACATTGAAGGTCTCCTTGGCCCACGTCATCCTCGAAAGAGGTCATTCCGGCGATCCAGGCCCAGGCGGGAGAGCCGGGCCGGTGCTCGGATGACCGCCGGCCCCGACCCTTTCTTTCCCTGGTCACTGCCATGCATTCCCGTCTGCTACCACCGGGATCCCACCCAGGCAACCCCCGGTTGCGGGTGGGGTTGAGTTGTTTCCTTTAATTTAATGATAACTGTTTCGTTCGGTAATAAACTTATTCTTTTCCCCCCCTTTACCTCCCATGGGAGATGCAGGGGGTTAATTTCCTTTTGGAGCTCGCATATACCCCATTATCAGCTTTCGAAATGATTAAGATAGCAGAGACGCACAAGTGCCGGGCCGGGCCGGGGGACCTGCGCCGGGAGCCCGGGCCGATGGAGGGGGGATCTCCCCGATTCTCCAGTTCATCTTGCTCCAAAGTCGAAAAACCGTGCTTGGAGCGGGGGCAGGAGACGAGAAACATTATTTAAGTTCACACACCAGCTATTTACCATGCAGCTTCCCCGGGGGAAATTCCGCTCTGTTATCAAGGGGGTGGCGCTGAATTCCCTCATTCAGGAGCTCGCAGAAGTCCGGTACACGGGCGTTATCACCATCTCGTGGAACCACGAGGTCATCTCCATCGTGATGCAGAAGGGACGCTACCTCCTCGCCGAATACGGTTCCCTCAGGGGGGACCGGGCCTGGGAGGGGGTCACCGCCCTCGGGGAGACCACCATCGATGCCATCCTCTCGGACTTCACCGAGACGGAGCTGAAGCTCGCCATGGAGTTCAACGAGCCCTGCCTCCTCCAGGCCCCCGTTTCCCCGAAGGCGTCGAGGGCCCTTCCCCGGGAGAAGTCCCCGCAGCCGCCACCCCCGGAAGCCCCCCGGGTTCCCCCTCCTGAGCCCCCGTCCACGCCCCCGGTCCCCCGCCCCCCCGAGGTCCCCGGCCCCCAGCCAGCGACCGGAGAGCCACCGGCCGAGCCGGCCGGATCGGATGCGCCGGGCACGCCTCCGCCCACCGTCTGGACCCAGGTGGACATGGCCCAGGCCATGGCAGCCGTCTCCGAGCAGGGCGGGGGAGAGGCCCCGGGGCCGGACGGGTACGACGAGCTCGCCCTCCTCCACATGGAGATGTCGGCCCTGGACGATGTCGACGTGGAGCATATCGCGACGAAGATCCGGAAGAACGCGAGGGGGATCGTGAAGAAGCTGCACCTTGGACACCTCATGACCGAGAAGGAGGAATGAGGGGGTACTGACATGACAGCCGAGTTCGAGAGCATGGCGGAGCTGCTCCTCGTGATCCTCACCATCCTCTGCGTGGTGCAGCTGGTCCTCACGGGGCTCCTCCTCTGGTACCTGAAGCGGATGGCGGACAGCATCAGGATCGGGGCGCCGGCGGCAGCACCTCCCCCCGGGGCGGCTGCGGCGGAGGCCATGCCCCCGGCCCCCCGGGAGATGCCCGGGGCCCGGGAGGCCGGGGAGGCCGTGCCGGTCACCCCGCCGGCAGCCCCCCCGGCCGCTCCGCCGGCCCCCCCCGCCCCCACGACCATCGAGCTCCTCGATGAGAGCCCGGATATCCAGGGGAGCATCCAGCGGCTCTCCGAGAAGTACCGGCTGAAGGACTTCATCCTCGCCACCCTCGACGGGCTCGTGGTGGTCTCCCTCTACCCGGGGTCCTCTGACGAGGCAGCCCGGTTCTCCGACCTCCACCGGCGGAAGAGGAAGCCCGATGCCCCGGGGGTGACCTTCCTCGAGCTCGTCCACCGGACCGAGCCGATGCTCGCCATCCTCCGGGCCGAGAGCCCCCTCACCCCGGACCAGGTGAAGGGAATCGAGGAGGATACCCGGAAAATACTGAATTGGTGGCTTTAATGGGGACTGGCAACTATTATATGAATTTCCGGCCAATGAGACTATATAGAGGCTGAATGATCAGGGCATACACCATCGCGTCAGGGAAGGGGGGTACGGGGAAGACCACCTGTACCATCAACCTCGGGGCCTCCCTTGCGAAGCTCGGCCTCGAGACCTTCATCATGGATGCCGATATCGGCATGGCGAACATCGGGCTCCTCCTCGGCCTCGAGGATGCGCCCATCACCATCCACGAGGTCCTCGCCGGGAAGGCGAAGCTCGAGGAGGCCATATACGACGGGCCCAACGGCGTGAAGGTCCTCCCGAGCGGCATCTCCCTCCAGGGGTTCCAGCTGGCCAACCCCGACCGGTTCCGGGACATCATGAAGGACCTCGTGAACCGGTGCGACTACCTCCTCATCGACGCCCCCGCGGGCATCAGCCGCGACGGGGTGATTCCCCTCGCCATCGCCGACGAGGTCATCCTCGTGGTGAACCCGGAGGTCTCCTCCATCGTGGATGCCCTGAAGACCAAGGTCCTCACCGAGGTGGTCGGGGGGCACGTCGCCGCGGCCATCCTCAACCGGGCCGGGTCCGAGCATACCGAGCTCATCCAGAACAAGCTCGAGAAGACCCTCGGGGTGAAGCTCATCGGGATCATCCCCGAGGACCCGAACGTCAGGGTGGCGGCGGTGTACAAGACCCCCGTGGTCATGAAGTTCCCGGGGAGCGAGGCCTCCCGGGCCTTCCGGAAGATCGCGGCCCACATCGCGGGGATCGCGCCGGAGGAGAGCGTCGAGACGACGACGGACGGGTTCGTCTCCCGGTTCGTGAAGATCCTCTTCAAGGGGGCGAAATGACCACCGAAGAACTCTATGCCGTGGTCATCGTCCTCCTCGGCATCATCCTCCTCTTCCAGGTCTTCTTCATGTACCTCATGAAGGTCCGGATGCGGCAGCTCCAGTTCGAGATGGAGCAGGGCTCCTCCCGGGTCGATCTCTCTGACATCGAGCTCGAGGCCCTCACCCGGAACGTCGAGGCCTTCAAGAGATTGAAGATATAAACCAGTCTCCCTTGTTTGGAGATGAGGGGGCCCGTTTCACCCTTTGGGCAAAGGCCTTCAAGAGATTGAAGATATAATTCACCCTCCTTTTCAGACACCTGGCTCGGTTTTGTCGCAGTCCTTCATCCGGTGGGCTTCCTCCCCGACGATGAATCGGTTTTCCTCTGAATGATGAAGCAGGAGGGTTCCGGGATTCTGAGTCGTCGTCGTCCTGCTCCTGGGTGGCTCCGGTCGCACCCCGCCTGATGGCGGTCGCTACTCCGCTGACGCTTCGTCGCTCCACTCCTGCTCCCTTCGGGAGCAGTCGTCGTTGCTCCAGGTCGGTTTCTGATGAAACCTCCCTGACCGCAACCATTATCTCGTCCCGCCCATGAGAATCCCCTGCAGGAATGCGACGGGCATCCCTGCGGTGGGTGTCTACATGGTTTCCATTGACCGG
>JAJRCS010000168.1 GCA_028678815.1 Methanomicrobiales archaeon
TCCAGATCCTCGATTGCCAGCCGAACATCCATGACTACATCCGGGGGCACCTCCCCGGTGCCCTCTTCCTCGAGGAGAATCATTTCCGCCTCTCCCGGGACCGGCCCGGGGTCTTCATCGCCCCCGAGGTGGCCGAGCTCATTTTCCGGAGGCTCGGGCTCCTGGCAGATCACCCGGTGGTGGTCACCTCGAGTTCGGGTCCCCTCTCGAAGTGCACCACGTACATCGGGGACGGCCTGGAGCAGCCGATGCTCGCCTATACCCTCGCCCGGTACGGCCACCGGAAGGTGCTCATCCTGGACGGGGGGGTCGACCGGTGGCAGGAGGAGGGCCGGCCCCTCTCCCAGGCCTTCCCGAAGGCCGTGGAATCGGAGTACCGGGTCCAGCTCAGGCGCGACTTCATCGTGGAGTACGGGGAGCTGAAGGAGATGAAGGACCGGACCGACGTCCTCCTCCTCGACGCCCGGCCCGCCCCCGTGTACGAGGGGCAGGGGCCCTGGCCGAAGCCCGGCCATATCCCGGGGGCCGTGAGCCTCCCCTGGAAGAGCCTCATGGACCCGGGGAACCCGAAGCTCCTGAAGCCGGAGGAGGAGATCCGGGCCATCCTCGCCGGGAAGGGGATCACCCCGGAGAAGACCATCGTCTGCTCCTGCGGGACCGGCCGGGAGGCGACGAACGAGTTCCTCCTCTTCCGGTTCCTCCTCTCCTTCCCGAAGGTGAAGATCTACGAGGGGTCCTTCACCGAGTGGTCCATGTATCCCGAGAATCCCACGGTGACCGGGAAGGACCCCCGGTAATCCCCCCTCCTTTTACTCCACGGCCCGGTGGAGGAGCCGGATCAGGTTCGCGAGGAACAGCCGCTGCCTCTCCATCTTCCTCACAAAGATGGCCTCTTCGGAGAGGAAGAGCTCCTTTAAGTGGTAGATATCCGTTTTCGGCGAGAAGAATACGTAGATCGGTATCCCCGCGAGGATGACGATGCTCCCCGCGAGCTTGTCGAAGGATGAAGTCGAGACAAGGAGGTAGAGACAGATGGCGACCCCGGCCCAGGGGAGGATCCACTCGCCCCGGAGCCTCTCCGTCTTGCCCCGGGAGAGGATGGTGAGGGCGAGGCAGGTGAGGAGGAAGGAGAAGGCCAGGTTGAAGACCGCGAAGGAGATGAGGCCCTGGATCCCGGCGAGGAGGGAGAGGCCGAAGGCCAGCACCCCCTCGATGATGAGGGCTGCATACGGGGTCCCGGTGCGCGGGTGGATGAGGGCGAAGACCTTCGGAAAGAGCCCGTCGATGGCCATGGCAAAGGAGAGCCGGGCGGTCCCCAGGATCCCACTCTCATCGGAACCCGAGACCGAGACGAGGGCCCCCACGGTCATGATGGCGGCCCCCGCGGCCCCGAAGAGTGCCGCCCCGACAAGGATGAGGGGTGTCTTCGACACCGCGAGGACCTGCCAGGGTACCATCCCGAAGACCACGAAGTTTGTTGAGAGGTAGAAGGCCGTGACCACGAGCATCCCCCCGATAATGGCCTTCGGAATGTTCTTCCCCGGGTCCTGCACCTCGCCTGCCGGGAGGGTACCCATCTCGAAGCCCGCGTACGCCCAGAAGATGAGGACGAGGGCGGTGCCGAAACCGGCGAACCCGAGGGGCGCGAAGGGGGTGTAACTGGCCAGGAGCCGGGCCGGGTGGAGAGCGAAGAACGCGAGCCCCGCGACGACGAGCGCGAGGAGGGGGAGGAGCTTCACGAAGGTCAGGATATCGTTCACCTTCCCCGCGGCCCTCACCCCGAGGATGTTCACGAGGGTGAGAACTCCCAGGAAGAGCCCCTTCACGAGGACCTCGCCCGTTGTGCCCAGGGGGACGAGGAACTCGAGGTACTGGACAAAGGCGATGGCAAAGACCGGGAGGGCGAGGATCTCGGCGATCCAGAGCGACCAGCCCGCAAGGAACCCGAAGAAATCATCAAAGGCCTCGGAGACATAGGCGAAGGGGCCCCCCACGCGGGGGAGGCGGTAACTGCAGTACGCAAAGACAAGGGCGAGGACGGTCGCGCAGACCGCCGCGGCCCCCCAGACCACCATGGCGAAGGGCCCGACGAGCCCCGCGGTGAGGGCCGAGGCGATGTAGATGTCCGCCCCCACGATGGAGCCGACGACGATGTTCGTCAGGTCGAAGAGGGTGAGGTCGCGCCGGAGCTCCATATACGGTGGAGACTTGCGCCCGTCCCATATGAGGGTATGGGTTCCTAAACGGTGCTGAGAACGATGAGGGCCGCGCCCCCGATCATGATGCAGGCCCCGGTGATCCGGAACCCCATCTCGCCCTCCCGGAAGAGGAGGCCGCCGAAGAGGACGGCAAAGAGGATGGAGAGCCGCTTCACGGCGATGACGAAGGGAACGATCTGCTGGGTATAGGCGAGGTTGATGGCGATGGCCTCGAGGGTGAGGACGGGCCCGAGGAGGAGGCAGGCCCTGAGAGCCGCCGGACGGGGGGCTTTTCCCAGGCTCCCCCGCCAGAGGGCCAGGGCGAGGAAGGCGCCCCCGATGACCAGGCAGACGAGGGAGGACCCGAAGACCGGGTCCGAGGCGAGGACCACGGCCTTGTCGAAGGGGAGGGCGAGGCTGTAGAGGAAGGCCACGGCGAGCATGGCGAGGATCCCCCGCCGCTCCTCCCCCTGGAACCGCCGGGCCCTCGCGGCAGGGACGTGCATCACGAGGGACCCGGCCACGATGAGGAGGATCCCGAGCGCACCGGCCGGGGTCGCCACCTCCCCGAGGACGAGCCAGGAGGAGCCCATGAGGAAGACCAGGGTGAAGGTGATGAGGGGGACGGAGAGGGAGAGGTCGGTCCTCCGGAGGGAGTAGAAGACGAGGAGGGCGGCGATGATGTTCAGGGTCCCCGTGGCGAGAACGGAAGGGAGGAGGGCCGGCCCGACGGGGGGTATCCCGTGCACGAGGGAGACGAGGAGGAGCAGCGCCGACGCCGAGAGGAAGGTCGCCGCCGCGAGGACCTCGTCCGCGAGGGACGGGAGGAACTGCTTCACGAGGGCATAGTAACCGGCGTCCAGGATGGCCGCGAACAGCACGAGGGCCACCCAGAGCATACCGGGTACTCTCCCCGCGGCCGCTTATAAGCTGATAACCTTCATGGGGACGCCGGCGAAAGCTTCACCTGTGGCATACGCACGGATCGGGATCCTGCTCCTCGTCATCGCCTGCCTCGCGGCGGGGTGTTCCTCCCCCGGCCCGGCCGGGGAGCCCCCCGCTCCAACGACGGTTCCCCCGGAAACCACCGCCGTGACCACGGCACCGCCGGAGACCACCCCCGTTGAGACCACCGCCGTCCCGACAGCCCTGCCCATCCGGGGGGACGTCACCCGGGTCTCCTTCAGCTTCAACTCGACCGGTGACCTGCACCGGGTCACCCTGGACGTGCCTGCCCTCGACCGGGGCGGGGGGAGGGACTGCCCCCTCACCTCCTGGCACGCCGGCGACGAGGAGCGCCTCGCCGCCTACTATACCGGCATCTTCACGGACCCGGCCGGGGATGCCCTCTATGACCCGCTCCTCTCCCAGCTCCAGCGGTATAAGCGCATGGACGGGCTGAACGACGACGAGTACCTCGAGCTCCTGGTGCACTTCGTCCAGGGGATCCCCTATGACCCGGACGCCCCGTCCTGCCCCCGCACCCCCGCCGGGGTCGTCCTGGACGGGAAGGGGGACTGCGACGAGAAGAGCCTGCTCCTCCTCGGGCTCCTCTACCGGGAGGGGTACGACTCCGCCATCCTCCTCTTCCCGGCGAGGCAGCATGCCACCGCCGGCATCCGGATCGCGAGCTTCAACCAGCCGTCCTTCCGGATCTTCGGGGAAGGCAGCCGGAGGTACGTGTACATCGAGACGACCCGGCCGAGCTTCATCGGCCTCTACCCCGACGAGTTCGCCACCGAGGACCCCGTGGTCATCCCCTCGGGGAAGGGGAACCTCACCTACCGGGCGGTGAACGACGTGATGCACATCGTCTCGACCCAGAAGCGGATGGAGGAGAGGATGAACTGGCTTGCCACCACGGGGAACGGGATGGTCCCGGAGATCAACCTGCTCGTGGACCGGCTCAGCGAAGGGGCCTATGACACGCAGGAGGAGTTCGATGCCGATTATTCCCGGTACAACGAGCTCGTCACCAGGTACAACGGGTATTACGCGGACTTCACGAAGATACGGGAGGTCTACCGGTTCATCCTGGAGCACCAGGACGACCGGCGGGGGGTGTCCGGCCGGATCGAGAACTCCAAGGTGGAGAACCTCCTCTGATGGGAACCTGCCTGGCTGAAGCCCCTTCTGGCAGGCAGTAACCGTCGGGGACTCCCTCATCCGACCGGGATCGCAGGGGTAACTGCTGGCGCCCTCACCGGGCCCGGCGCACCATCGGCTGCACCTGGGCCGTCTTCATGTCCCCCATGGCGAAGGAGTACCGGTCCCGGATGGTCTTCGGGAGTTCCTGCTCGGGGATGGACTCGAACCCGAAGGTGTGGTAGAAGGGGACGAGCTCAAGGGTCGAGTGCATGAAGAGGGTCTCCGTCTGGAAGGCCTCCATGAGGGCTGCCATGGCCTTCCGGGCATACCCCCGGTTCCGGAATTCCGGGAGGATGAAGACCCCGTCGACCTCCAGGCCGTCCGGGTGCCTCCGGCACCGGGCCACCCCGGCCGGCACCCCGTCCACGAAGGTCGCGAAGATCCGGTCGGTCTTCCGGTCGGCCGTCTGCTGGTGGTACTTCTGCCAGACCTCCCCGGCGATGGCGAACTCCTCCGGGGCGAGCTCCCGGGTCACCACCTCGTAGTGGAGCACCGGGTACCGGACGAGGACCGGCTGCCGCGCCTTCTCCGCCACCCCGGCTGCCGTGCGGCCTATCCCGATGGCCTGGACGTAGTCCTTCTTCCCGAACCGGGTGAGGATAACGAGGGAGGCGTCCTCCTTCTCTGCCGTCCCGAGGATGACCTCCGCCGGCGTCCCCTCCGACACGATGATCCGGGCCCGGACTCCCGTTTCCTCCAGCCGGTCCTTCATCTCTCCCAGGCGCTTCTCCGCGTTTGCCCTCGCGATGGCGCGGGGTTCCTCGTGCTCCTCCTCAGGGAGGACATGGAGGAGGACCACCTCGCCGATGCGGCCCATCGAAGGGATGGCCTCCACGGTGTCGAGGGACGGCTTCGAGAAGTCCACCGGGCAGAGGACCTTCGCGAAGGTCGAGCGGCAGTACTTCGCGAGGGCGTCCCCCCGCTCGAGGTCCCGGTCATGGACGAGGAGGACGCCGGTCCGGGCGTCCTTCAGGACGGCGGCCGAGACCGACCCGAGGAGGAGGTTCCGGAAGGTCCTGCCCTTCGCCCCGACGGCGATGAGGTCGACCTTCTCCTGTGCGGCGACCGCGAGGATGGTCTCTGCCACGTCGTCCCGGACCCGCTCGTGGACGAGGAGCCGGACGGCGAGGCCGGGCCGGACGATCCACTTCTTCAGCCCCTCCAGCTGGAGGAGGGACTCCTGGATCCGGGTCTCCACGGTGTGCTGGCCCCTGTTTTCGTTGTTCATCCCCGCCTCGAGGACATGGAGGAGGAGGAGGTCCGCGATCCCCGGGACCTCGGCGATGCACTGGAAGGTCCTTTCCGCATGGGCCGAGAAGTCGGTGGGGAGGAGCACCCGGGGAAACATACTACGAGGTGGGAACCGGGTTTCATAAAGGAGATGGAATTGAAATGCGGTCCGGGAAGAACTGAGAGAAATCCCTGCTGAATTGCCGCTCAAAAAAAGAGGAGATCCCCCGGAGGGGGTGTTCGACCTTCGGTCCTATGGGCAGTGGGGCGGGCCGCCATCCGCGAGGCCGTTGTTGTACTCGTCGAGGATCTCCGAGTTGTCGGTAATGTCCGACTGGTCAACCAGCCCCTGCCACTCGGTCGGGGCGTTAGCCTCGAAGAATGCCTTTGCCCAGGCCATCGCAGCATCCACCTCAGGGGTGGTTGAGGCTGGTTCTGCCTGCAGCGTGTTCAGGACCGCCGCCATGTACTGGTGGGCGAGGGTGTAGTAGGCCCCGCCGTTCTCAGTCGAGGGCTCCGTGAGGAACACGTTATACCAGCTCTGCCCGCTCAGGAAGAATATCGTGTCTTCGCCTTCAGGCAGGATCTGGTTCCAGGTCGGATCCTGCTTGGATTTCCCGGTCTTCTCGTTCACGTCGTACTTCGTGTGGGTCTTCCAGTAGCCCGGAGTCAGGGTGCAGCCCTCCGGCTCCTCTTCACAGACACCGTTGTCACAGGTGCCACCGGTGCACGGAATGTCAGAGAGAGGCGTACAGGTTGCAGGACCCCATGCACAGACGCCGGGTACGCACTCCTGGGTTTCGTGGCCGAAACACTCCGGATCAGTCCCGCAGGTGTTACCGGTATCCCTGGTG
>JAJRCS010000100.1 GCA_028678815.1 Methanomicrobiales archaeon
GTTTAACCGATTGAACTGATGATGATCCAAGAAATGGCAGTTCACAGCTTTCCCAGCGCTTCCCTTCCCGTCATCCCGACCTTCACGCCCCGGGCCAGGGCAGGCCCGTTCGCGTCCTTCACGATACCGTCGAGGAGGTCATCGATGGTGGCAATGGAGTCCCCCTTCGAGGGCCTCACCCGGGCTGCCGGGTACTGGAACTTCTCCAGGGCAGCCACGTCGAAGGCCCCGCACCCCACCATCCCGTTGTCGGTCACCACCGCGACCAGGTTCGCCGGTCCGAGGGGGAAAACGAGTCCCCTCGCGACTTTTCCCGGGAGCTGCACCTTCACATCGCACATACCTGTCAACGGAACCGTCTCGCAGGGCGGGGAGATGAACCCTTTGATCCCGGCGGCATCCTCAGCCATGAAGTATCCGGCGGAGCCCGGTGCTCCTTCAAGGGCCGCTCCCGTTCCTGGCCCACCCTCCCCGGCTGGTCCGGCCGTGAGCAGGACTCCGGAAAAGACAATACCCACAACGAGGAGAAGCCCGATGGTCGCGCCCATCACCCTGTCCATACCCATCCCCGGAAGGGGAGTAGGGTGCCCGGGTGCATGAAGGGATCTACGCGAATCCTGTTCACGGCGGCCGTGCAGGGGTCCCCGTCACACCGGGACGGACGCCGGAGTGGATACCTCTATCAGGAGTGGTGCAGATATGATATCCGGATAGCCCACACCGATACCGGAAGGGGGATCGTGAACATGATGTTGTTCCTGGAAAGATCCGGGCACCGGGCGGGGTGATCCGGTGCGGCATATCATCTCCATCAGGGATTTCGAACGCCGGGATCTCGACCATCTCCTCCATCGGGCGGGGGAGTTCGCGGGGGGCGGTTTCGACCGCGACCTCCTCGCCGGAAAGATCCTCTCCCTCCTCTTCTTCGAACCTTCAACGAGAACCCGCATGTCCTTCGCTTCTGCCATGGCGCGCCTGGGGGGCACCTGCATCTCGGTGGACTCCATGGAGGCCTCCTCCATCGCGAAGGGGGAGACCCTCGCCGACACCGTCCGGGTCGTGAGCGGGTACACCGATGCCATCGTCCTCCGGCACCCGAAGGAGGGGGCGGCACGCCTCGCCTCGGAGTTCGCCACGGTGCCCGTCATCAACGCGGGCGACGGCGCAGGGCAGCACCCCTCCCAGACGCTCCTCGACCTGTACACCATCAAGCAGTCCATGGACCTCGACGGCATCGAGGTGGGGATCCTCGGGGACCTCCGGTACGGCCGGACCGCCCACTCCCTCGCCTATGCCCTCTCCCTCTACGACGTCAACCTTCATGCCATCGCCCCGAAGGGCCTCGAGTTCCCCGAGGGGCTCGTCCACGAGCTGAAGGGCCGGGGCATGGAGGTGAGGAACCACCATGATGTCCGGAAGGTCATCCGGGACCTGGACGTCCTCTACATCACCCGGATCCAGAAGGAGCGGTTCCCTGACCTCGGCTCCTACTACGACGTGGCCTCCAGCTACCGGATCACCCCGGAGACCCTCCAGGGCGTGAAGGACCGGCTCATCCTCCTCCACCCCCTCCCCCGGGTGGACGAGATCGACCCCGCGGTGGACTCGACGCCCCATGCCCGGTACTTCGAGCAGTCGAGGAACGGCGTCCCCGTCCGGATGGCCCTCCTCTCGGAGGTGATGGGATGACCCCCGGGCAGAACCGGACCCTCCTCGTGAGCCAGATCAAGGACGGGACCGTCATCGACCATATCACGGCCGGGGAGGCGCTGAACGTCCTCACCATCCTCGGGATAGCCGGGACCACCACCGAGTCCCTCTCCATCGCGACGAACGTGGCAAGCAGGAAGGAGGGGAGGAAGGACATCCTGAAGATCAGCGGGCGCGAGCTCCGGAAGGAGGAGGTGGACCGGATCGCCCTCATCGCCCCCCACGCGACGATAAACATCATCCGGGACTACGAGGTTGTCGAGAAGAAGGGGGTGACGGTCCCGCCGGTCATCAAGGGCGTCGTCAAGTGCCCGAACCCCGGGTGCATCTCCAACGCGAAGGAGCCCATCGAGTCGGCCTTCGAGGTACTGGGAAAGGAGCTCCGCTGCTGCTACTGCGACTGGATGATCACGAAGAACATCGCGAGCCACATCATCTGATCCGGGCCGGAGGGATGCCAGCCCGGGATCAGGAATCCGCGAGAGGGAGGCCGTGCCAGGTGTGGACCCAGATCGCCCCTGAGTAGGCGTTCACCGAGAGCATTCCTTCAGCCCCATCCCTCCCGAAATCGAGGGTGTAGTAACCCGGGAAGGCGTGGGATTCGAGGATCTTCGCCCCGGGAAGGTACCCTCTGAGGAAGGTTTCCCCGAGGGACCGGGCCTCCTCAGGATCATAGGTGGCCGGCGACGCCGGGGTACCTCCGCGGATCCGCCACATCATGGCAGGGCCGGGCTCAAGGGTGACCTGCCCTGTGTACCGATCCACCAGGATCTCGGTGATGCCGGCCCCGGATCTCTCCTCCTCGATGACCGCGTAGTAGTTCTCGGTGAACCCCATGATGTCCTCTGCGACATAGCCCTCTCCAAGCTGCCTGGCAAAATCCGATGCCCGCCGCTCGGCCTCCGAGAGAGAGACCGGCACAGAATCCGCCCGGGAAGGCCCCCTGGATCCCGACATCATCCCCTGCCCCATCATACCAGGGCCCATCATCCCCTGCCCCCACCCGGCACGGGGCCCCGACCAGGTGTACTGCCCATACCCGTCCGGCTGGGAGAGACCGGGACCTGCCATGATGAGGGCCGCTGCCACGGCCCCGATGATGATACCGGTAATTCCCGCGATAAGAACTTCTCCTCTCATAGCTCTCGCCGGTTGCGGCTGGAACCTGCCGGTATTTCAGCCTATCCCCGAGGATCAGAATTTCCCTTTACCTGACAACGTGCCCCTCGGGGTCGATCTCCCCCCGGTAAATGCGGGTGCTGGAGATCCACCGCCCGTCGTCGGCGAGCACGCAGGAGATCTGGTGGAGGTCCACCTTCCGCCTCCCCCGCTCCTGCCTGAGCCGGTTGATCTCCATCCCCACGGGCAGGGTCTCCTCCGAGACCACGAGGGCATCGAACTCCTCCTCCGCCGCCGGGCCGAACCGGTCCGCAAGGGGCGCGATCCGGAACTCCGCCGGGAACTTCCTCCCCCGGATGAACCGCTCGAGAGCCCGCCTCCGCTCGGCGAAGGGCCGGACGGGATGGGTCTTCCTCCCCGCGAACTCGTCCGTGGTGAGCCCGATGACCACGCACCCCCCCGGCCCCGCGAGCTCGAAGGAGCGGGTGAGGAGCTTCCGGTGGCCGGCATGGAGCGGGTCGAAGGTCCCGCCCACCATAACCTTCATTCGTGGAAGAATTGAAACCTGTATGGTATTATGGCTGGCGGTGGGGCCGGAGGGGCGCGGTTCGTCGCGCCGACGGCAACGGTCACCGGGGACGTCACCCTCGGTGAGGAGACGGGCATCTGGTTCGGCGCGGTCCTCAGGGGCGACAAGGACCGGATCGAGATCGGGGCAGGCTCGAACATCCAGGACAACGCCGTCGTCCACACGAGCAGGGGTTACCCCGCCCGGATCGGGAGGGAGGTCTCGGTCGGCCACGGGGCGATCCTCCACGGCTGCACCATCGGTGACCGGGTCCTCGTCGGGATGGGCGCCATCGTCATGAACGGGGCGGTTGTGGGGGAGGACACCATCATCGCCGCGGGGGCGGTCGTCACCGAGGGGACCGCCATCCCGCCGGGGTCCGTGGTGATGGGGGTCCCGGCGAAGGTCGTGAAACAGGCCACCCCGGGCCAGAAGGAGAACATCCGGAAGAACGCCGGGAGCTACATCGAGCTCGCGAAGAGTTACCAGCATGGCTGAGGTCGCCGTCATCGGCGGGGGCATCGCCGGCATCCAGGCGGCCCTCGACATCGCGAACCACGGGATCAGGGTCCACCTCGTCGAGCGGGAGCCCTCCATCGGGGGGCACATGGCCCAGCTCGACAAGACCTTCCCCACGAACGACTGCTCCCTCTGCATCCTCTCCCCGAAGATGAACGAGGTGGCCCGGCACCCCCTCATCACCATCCATACCTGCACCGAGGTGGCCTCGGTGGAGGGGGAGCCGGGGAGATACCGGCTCAGCCTTGTCGCGAAGCCCCGGTATATCGATACGGAGAAGTGCAACGGGTGCGGGGACTGCGTCCTCATCTGTCCCGTGGAGGTCTACAACCGGTTCGATGCGGGGATCGGCGTCCGGAAGGCCATCTACAAGCCCCACTCCCAGGCGGTCCC
>JAJRCS010000121.1 GCA_028678815.1 Methanomicrobiales archaeon
GAAGGGCGAGGTCCACCCCATGGACCTGAAGGCGACCTGCGCAGAGTACCTGGTGGAGGTCCTCCGGCCGGTCCGCGAGCGGCTGGGGTGAGAGGGAGCCGTGCCGGAGGAGCCTGACGAGCGGGGATTCGACCGGAAGATCGCCGAGTTCGGGATCCGGATCAAGGACGCGGACCAGTGGAAGGTGCAGGACGATGTCTTCGACGAGGTCACCCTCCTCGCCCTCTACCGGCTCGCGCACAAGAAGCACCTCACCACCTTCGGGGGACCCATATCGACGGGGAAGGAGGGGTGCGTCTTCTACGGGGAGAAGGAGGGGAAGCCCCTCGCCATCAAGATCTACATGATCCGGACGGCGAACTTCAAGGCCATGACCGAGTACATCGATGGCGATCCCCGCTTCTCCCACATCCGCAGGTCGAGGAAGGAGATCATCTTCGCCTGGACGAGGAAAGAATTCTCAAACCTGAAACGGGCGAGGAAGGCCGGGGTCCCTGTTCCCGAGCCCTACTCCTTTGACCGGAACATCCTTATCATGGAGTTCCTCGGCGAGGGCCAGGCCCCCTTCCCCCAGATCCGGGAGGTGGAGCTTCCCGCGCCGGGGGAGACGTACCGGGAGATCCTCGGCTTCGTCGAGGCCCTCTTCTCCCGCGCCCGGCTCGTCCACGGGGACCTCTCTGAGTACAACATCCTCTACGGGGACCGCCCCTATGTCATCGATATGGGGCAGGCGGTGACCCTGGACCATCCCCGGGCCCTCCATTTCCTCGTGCGGGATATCAAAAACATAAACAGGTTTTTCTCGGACAAATGCGAAGTCATGGGTGAACAGGAGATCTTCCAGCGGATAGCCGGTGAGATGTTTGCCGGGCCGTAGGGCCGGCAAGAGGAGCACCGGGCCGTAAGGACCGGTGAGACGTTCGCCGGCCCGTGAGGGTCTCCGGGAGAGATGATGACGCGGGAGGAGGTACGGGTTTCCCAGGACCGGGTCGGGGTGCTCATCGGCAAGGCCGGCGCCACGAAGAAGAGCCTCGAGGAGAAGACGGGGGCCCGGATCACCGTGGACAGCAAGGAGGGGATCGTCGCCGTGGAGGGGGAGGACGCCGAGGGGGTCATCTCCGCGGCGGAGGTGGTCCGGGCCATCGGCCGGGGTTTCTCCCCCGAGCGGGCCTTCATCCTCCTCACGGACGAGGACCTCCTCCTCGACGTCATCGAGCTCTCGGCCATCGCCGACACACCCCAGCAGATGGACCGGATCCGGGGCCGGGTCATCGGGAAGGACGGCCGGTCCCGGGAGCAGATCGAGGACATGACCGGGACGGCCATCTCGGTCCACGGGAAGACCGTCGCCATCATCGGCGGGCTCGAGCAGTCGAAGACGGCCCGGACCGCCGTGGAGATGCTCCTCAACGGGGTCCCCCACGAGGCGGTCTTCTCCTTCCTCGACCGGAAGAAGCGGGAGGCAAAGCAGGACCTCCTCGGGACCTATTACTAAGGGGCCCCGGAATCGCCACCCCCCCGGAATCGCCACCCGTTTGTCGGGAGAGCCCGGGGATCGGGGGGCTCCGGAAGGGGAGGTGCTGTTCCCGGGAGGTACGTGTCGGTGGGAGGCATCCGTTGAGCATTGTATCAGGGACGGTGGGATGATGCAGGGTGGAGAGTCGGTGTCCGAGATAGCCTCCCTCCCCATCCCGCCCTACCTCGCCGAGGCCTACCGGCTCCAGGGGATCACCGGCCTCTACCCGCCCCAGGAGGAGTGCGTCCGGGCAGGGCTCTTCTCCGGGAAGAACCTCCTCGTCTCCATCCCCACGGCGAGCGGGAAGACCCTCATCGCCGAGATGGCCATGCATCACCACGTCGCCCGGGGGGGGAAGTGCCTGTACATCGTCCCCCTGAAGGCGCTCGCCAGCGAGAAGTACGCGGAGTTCTCGGGGAAACGGGTGAAGGTGGGCATCTCCACGGGGGACTATGACCGCAGGGAGGCGTACCTCGCGAGGAACGACATCATCATCGCGACCTCGGAGAAGGTGGACTCCCTCACGAGGAACAACACCCCCTGGCTCTCGGAGATCACCCTCCTCGTGGTGGACGAGGTCCACCTCCTGGACTCCGAGAACCGGGGTGCGACCCTCGAGATGGTCATCACGAAGCTCCGGTCCAGGAACCCCTCCATGCAGCTCATCGGCCTCTCGGCGACCATCGGGAACCCGAAGACCCTCGCCGGCTGGCTCGATGCCGTGCCGGTCACCTCCAGCTGGAGGCCGGTGGAACTCCGGGAGGGGGTCTACTACCGGGGTGCGATCCGGTTTGCCGACGGGGAACGGGAGGTGGCAGGGGTCTCGAAGTTCGATGACCTGAACCTCTGCCTGGACACCGTCGCCGAGGGCGGGCAGTGCCTCGTCTTCGTCTCCTCAAGGCGGAACGCCGAGGCCTTCGCGAAGCGGGCGGCGGGGGCCCTGAAACGCACCTCCCCCGCCCTCACCGCGGCCGCCCGGGAGCTCGGCCAGCTCGCCGAGACCGAGATGGAGCGGTCCCTCGCGGCCTGCGTCGAGCGGGGGGCCGCCTTCCACCATGCAGGGCTCCGGCGGGAGCAGCGGAAGATCGTGGAGGCAGGGTTCCGGTCGGGCGAGATCAAGTGCATTGCCTCGACCCCGACCCTCGCCGCCGGCCTGAACCTCCCCGCCCGCCGGGTCATTATCCGGGACTACCTCAGGTACAAAACCGGCGAGGGTATGGCCCCCATCCCGGTCCGGGAGTACCACCAGATGGCCGGCCGGGCTGGCCGCCCGCGCCTCGATCCCTACGGCGAGGCGGTCCTCATCGCGAAGGACCGGGACGCGGTGCAGGATCTCACCTGCGCGTACATCGAGGCCCCGCCCGAGGAGGTCCACTCGCAGTGCGGCTCCCCGACGGCTCTCTGCACCCACATCCTCTCCCTCGTCGCCACGGGGTTTGCCGGGACCCGGGGGCAGATCATGGGGTTCCTCGACCGGACGTACTATGTGCACGAGAACCGGGACCGGCGCGGCCTCGGGCCGGTGGTGGACCGGGCCCTCGCCTTCCTGGAGAAGGCCGAGATGGTGGTGCAGCTCGGGGACGCGGTCTCGGCCACCGAGCTCGGGACCCTCGTCTCCCGGCTCTACCTGGACCCCCGGGGGGCCGATACCATCACGGCCTGCTTCGCAGAGGTCGAAACTTACACGGAGATGGGCCTCCTCCACCTCCTCTGTTCCACCCCCGACATGCCCACCCTCTACCTCCGGCAGGCCGACCTTCCGGTACTCGAGCGGTACCTCTACGAGCACGAGGATGCCGTCTGGCTCACCCTCCCCTCCTTCGCCGACGAGGAGTGCGAGGGCTTCTTCCGGGCCCTGAAGACCGCCCTCGTCCTGAACGACTGGGCCTCGGAGGTGGGCGAAGCCATGATCTGCGAGCGGTTCGGGGTCAACCCCGGCGACATCTATTCCCTCGTGGAGAGCGTCCAGTGGCTCGTCCATGCCGCCTCCCGGCTCTCGGCCCGGTTCGCCCCCCACCTCGCCGGCCCGGTCCGGGACATGGAGGTACGGGTGCGGTCCGGCGTCAAGGCCGAGCTCCTTCCCCTCGTCGCCCTCCGGGGAATCGGCCGGGTCCGGGCCCGGCGGCTCTTCAACAACGGCATCCTGGGCCCCGATATGATCCGGGAGGCGGGCATCGACCATGTCGCCTCCATCATCGGGAGGGGGATCGCCGAGCAGGTCTTTGCCCAGCTCGGGAGGGCCCCGGCCCCGCAGGCCGGGGATGACGGGCAGGCAGATCTCGGGCAGTTCGGGGGTCCGGGATGACCGGGACCGGCTTCGGGATCCGCGCCGCGATCTTCCGGGTCTCCGGGTGCGCCCGGTTCCTCGGGGAGCTCCGGGCCATCGGGGCTGCCCGGGGGACCCGGATCATCTGCTTCAACGCGGACCTCATGGCGGGCAGGGAACATGCCGAGGCTGCCGTCCTCCGCGCACTCCGCGCCATGGAGGCCGGGACTGCCATCTCCGACTCCCTCGAGATGGAGGCGCTCCTCTACGCCTCCGGGAACCGGCAGTGCAGCGTCGCGGAACGCTTCGGCCTCCACGAGGGGGAGAACCGGGCCTGGGTCTGCCTCTGCCCCCCCGTGGAGGCGGCCTTCCGGGATCTCGCGGGGATCATGGAGTTCGCGGAGGATGACGGGGAGATCCTCACCCGGGAGAAGGAGGGGCGGCTCATGGAGGCCTTCGGGATCACCCCGGAAGAGCTCACCGCCGCCGGGGGGCCCGGCCGGCTCAGGGACCTCGTCCTGGAGCGGGTCGCCCTCCTCGCGGTTTATCGCTGAGCCGGGGTCGCAGGGAGGCCCGGCCGGCTCAGGGACCTCGTCCTGGAGCGGGTCGCCCCCCCCGGGGCTTATCGCTGAGCCGGGGTCGCGTGAGAGAGGATGTGCCGGATCTCCGGGAGGATGATCTCCCGGGTCCCCAGGGTGACCGCCGGTACCGATCCGGGGAGGCAGAAGACGGCTTTTCCATGGGAAATCCCTCCCAGGGCCCGGGTGAGGAGGGCCCTCGTCCCCACCTCCGGGAGGGACTTCCACCGGAAGATCTCCCCGAACCCCTCCATCTCCTTCTCCAGGAAGGGCCGGACCGCCTCGATGGTGCAGTCATCGGGGGTGAGACCGGTCCCCCCGGTGAGGATGACGCAGTTTGCATGGTCCAGCGCAAGGACGAGGGCGGTCCT
>JAJRCS010000141.1 GCA_028678815.1 Methanomicrobiales archaeon
GGTCTCCGCTGCCGCAATGGCCCGGATACAGGTGAGGTTCTCCGCGAACCCGGCCCGTGCTCCTTCCAGGGTCCGGGCATATTCACCGGCAAGGGCGAGGGTGCACCGTATCCCCTGACCCTTTCTCTCCTTCGTCCACGCGAGGGCAGATGCCAGGTCCGGGAGAACCCAGCGATGCGGGGTATCCATCACCGGATTGTACCGGCCTCTCCTGATAAGGGAGCTGGATTGCCCCGGCACCGGACCCCGCCCGGGAGAGCCACTCCCAGAAGTACGGGGGATGCTGCCCTCCCGGTAGCCCGGGTTCGGTCACTCCCGTATGCTCCTCAATTATATGGGGGCGGATAAACTGGTTATGGATTCCAGTCTCCCGGGATCCGCGGGCGGCAGCCCCTCCGGGCTCTCGGGTGCCGAGGCCCGGGAACGCCTCGCCCGGTTCGGCCCCAACCGGATCACGAAGCCCTGGGAGGTCACCCTCCTCGGGATTGCGAGGGAGGAGATCACCGAGCCGATGATCCTCCTCCTCCTCGCCGTCGGGTTCTTCTACACCCTCCTCGCGGACCTCGGGGAGGCCCTCTTTCTCTATGCCATCATCGCGGCCCTCATCCTCGTGGAGATCTGGAACGAGTACCGGGCCAAGAAGGCCATCTCCTCCCTCGCCGCCCTCGCGGAGCCCAGGACGAAGGTCCTCCGGGAGGGGAGGGTCACCGAGGTTGCGACCGAGGAGGTTGTGCCCGGGGACCTCCTCGTCCTCGTGCCCGGAACGAGGATCGCCGCCGACGGGAGGCTCCTCTCCGGGGTGAGCCTCCAGCTGGACGAGTCGTCCCTCACCGGCGAGTCCTTCCCGGTGGAGAAGGCCCCCGGGGAGGAGGTCTTCGCCGGGACCCTCGCCGTCTCGGGGGAGGGGCTCGCGGAGGCCGCCCGGACCGGCGGGGAGACGCGCATCGGCCGGATCTCCGACCAGGCGCGGGTCATCCGGCCCCCGAAGACCCCCCTCCAGCTCGCCATGAAGGCCCTCGCTAAGACCCTCGTCTTCGTCGCCCTCTTCTTCTCCATCGCCATCCCGGCCATCGGGGTCCTGCAGGGCCAGCCCGCCCGGGAGATGTTCCTCACCGGCCTTGCCCTCGCCTTCGCCACCATTCCCGAGGAGCTCCCCATCATCATCACCATGAACCTGGGGCTCGGCTCCTGGCTCCTCTCGAGGGAGCACTTCCTGGTGAAGAAGCTGAAGGCGGCAGAGACCCTGGGGAACGCCACCGTCATCCTCACGGACAAGACGGGGACCCTCACCGAGAGCGCCATGCGGGTCGCCGCGGTCTTCCCCCCGCAGGCTGCCGCGCAGGTCCTCGCGGCCGCCCGGGCGGCCATGACGGACCTCTCCCTCTCCATCACCGACCGGGCCGTCACTGAAGCAGCGGAGGCGCGGGCCCTCCCGCCCCCCGCGGGCCGGGTGGTGAAGGAGCGGTCCTTTGACCGGGAGAGGAAGACCCGGGCCGTCCTCCGGGAAGGGGACGGGAAGGCGACCCTCTTCCTCATCGGGGCACCGGAGGAGGTCCTCGCCGCCGTTGCCGGCGATACCGGCGGGGCAGCCGCGGCCCTCGCCCGGGAGGCCGCCCTGGGGAGGCGGGTCATCGCGGTGGCGCACCGGGACCTCGGCCCGGGGGAGACCGCCCGGCCCGTCGGCGAGCTCGAGCGGGGACTCGTGCTGGACGGGCTCATCTCCCTCGAAGATCCCCCGCGGGCCGGAGTGAGGGAGACCATAGAGAGGGCGCGGCGGGCAGGGATCCGTACGGTCATGGTGACGGGGGATCACCCGAAAACCGCGGCAGCCATTGCGGCCGAGGTAGGGATCCCTTCGGTACCCCTCCTGGAGGGGAAGGACCTCGATGCCCGTTCCGACGGGGAGCTCCGGGCCGTGGCCGGGGAGGTCTCGGTGTACGCCCGGGCGTCCCCCGAGCACAAGTACCGGCTCGTGAAGGCCTTCCAGGAGACCGGCGGGGTGGTGGCGGTGACGGGGGACGGGGTGAACGACACCCTCGCCCTGAGGGGGGCCGACATCGGGATCGCCATGGGCATCCGGGGGACCGACGCGGCGAAGGAGGCGGCGGACATCGTCCTCGCCGACGACAACTTCACCACCATCGGGAAGGGCATCTTCGAGGGCCGGCGGATCTTCGACAACCTCTCCAAGGGGGTGAAGTACTACCTCGCGGTGAAGGTCGCCCTTGTCGCGATCTTCACGGCCTGCCTCCTCTTCGCCCTCCCCTTCCCCTTCTCCCCCGTCCAGATCATCCTCCTCGAGCTCTTCATGGACCTCGGGGCCTCGGCCTCCTTCGTCGCCGAGCCGGCCGAGCCCTCCATCGACCGGCGGCCGCCCCGGGACCCGAAGATCCCCTTCCTCGACCGGCCCATGCTCACCGGTATCGCCGCGGGGAGTATCGCCCTCTGGGTGGCGGTCTTTCTCCCCTACTGGTTCTCCCTCGGCGGGGCCATCTCCCCGGAACTGGCCGGCACCTACGCCTTCGCGGCCTGGATGGTGGGCCACGTCCTCCTCGCCCTCTTCTCGAGGTCGGACCATGACCCGCTCTACCGGATCGGGCTCTCCTCCAACCGGGTGCTCCTCGCCTGGATGGCGGGGGCCCTCGGGTTCCTCGCGGCCGCGCTCCTCTTCCCGGCCCTGGGGGCCACCCTGAACCTCGTCCCGGTCGATCCGGCGGGCCTCGCCCGGGTCCTCCTCTTCACGCTCCTCTGCATGGCGGGATTCGAGCTCGTGAAGGTGGTGAGGGCGATCCGGAACCCGCCCTCCCGGGAGAGGACAGCGGCCTGAGCAGGACCAGGGAAGGGGGAAGAGCTCCCTTAATTACCCCCTTTTCTTCCCCGTCTTCTCCCCGCCTGCCTCCGTGAGCCGGGGAGTCTCCTTCGAGACTCCCGGAGGAGCGGAGGTCTCATCAGAGACCTTCGCGAACCGGGTTGTCCTCTCCGAGACCTCGGTCCTCTCGCCGCAGTTCGGGCAGGCGAGCGTCTCCTTCTCCTGGTGCTCCTCTGCCCACTCGTCCCAGGACGCGAAGTGGAGGGGCTCCTTCGGGTGGTGCCACCAGAAGCCGCACTTCGCGCACCGGACCTCGCGCCTGTGTGTCTTCCCGGTCATCGGGCCGGAGGTTGGGGGGAGAGGAGATAACCGTTGCGGGAGGCCCCGGGTCCCGCGTCGGGAGCCGGGGCTGTCCCGGGGGGTTGGGGCCCCTCGGGACAGGCTCCTCCTGTCCAGGGGGGGGCAGGGGACCCTTTGGACGAGGGATAGGGCCCTCTCAGGACCAATCCCAGTCCCTGAGAAGAACAGGGTCAACCGGCCTTTCCCGGGAATTCCCGTTCCTTCTTCTCCCTGAGGAGCCGGGCGCTCAGGGGTCCCTTCCCATCCCCGAGGATGA
>JAJRCS010000171.1 GCA_028678815.1 Methanomicrobiales archaeon
ACGCTCCGGTACGGCGACCGGGAGAAGGCGATGGTCGCCGCCCCGAGCTGGGAGTAGAACCAGCCCCTCGTCTGGTCCTGCCCCTCGGTGATGAAATCGGCGGGCCAGTACTTCCCGAAGGCCTCCTTCTCGGCGGGGAAGCCGAGGGTCGCCCAGGAGGCCACGGCGGAGTCGAACCAGACATCGAAGATGTCCTCCACCCTCCGCATCGTCCCGCCGCAGCTGCAGGGGATGGTGATTTCGTCCACGTAGGGCCGGTGGGGGTCCGGGACCTTCGCCCCCGAGAGGCCCTCAAGCTCGGCGATGGTCCCGACGACCCGGTACCTCCCGCAGCCCCGGCACTCCCAGATGGGGATGGGGATCCCCCAGTACCGCTGCCGGGAGATGCACCAGTCCCGTGCCTCCTTCAGCCAGTCGTAGAACCGGGCCGATCCGGCCCAGGCGGGGTACCAGGTGACCGCGGCGCACTCCTCGAGCATCTTCTCCCGGATCTCCGAGGCCTTCAGGAACCACTGCGACGTGGCCCGGAAAATGATGGGGGTCTTGCACCGCCAGCAGTGGCCGTACCGGTGGACCACCTCGCCCTTTGCCATGAGGGCATCCCCCAGGTCCCCGAGGACCAGGGCGTCGGCGTCCCTGACAAAGATCCCGTCGTAGGAGCCACCCTCGGCGGTGAACCTGCCGGTCCCGTCCACGGGGCAGAAGATGGGGAGCCCCTCCTTTAACCCGAGGAGGTAGTCGTCCCACCCGTGCCCGGGAGCGATGTGGACGATCCCCGTGTTCTCCAGGGTGACGAAGTCCGCCTCCGTCACCCGGTGGTGGAACTCCCTCTGGAAGGGGACCTTCCCGGACAGGGGCGATCCGTACTCGAGGCCGACGAGCTCCCTTCCGAGGACCTTTTCGAGGATCTCGAAGTCCTGGTACCGGCCCTTCCTGAGCACCTGGTCGACGAGGTCGTCGGCCATCCAGAGGATCTCCGATCGCCCGTCCTTCTCGGCCCGGACCCGGGCATAGATGGCGCCGGCATGGACGGCGGCGGCGACGTTCGCCGGGAGGGTCCACGGGGTGGTGGTCCAGATGACGAGGTACTCCCGGTCCCGGCCCTTCACCGGGAACTTCACGAAGATGGAGGGGTCCTTCCGGTCCGCGTACTCCACCTCGGAGTCCGCGATGGCGGTCTCGCACCGGGGGCACCAGTTCACGACCCGGTGGCCCCGCTCGAGCATCCCCTCCTCCTCTGCCCGGGCGAGGGTCCACCAGGCGGCCTCGATGTAGCCGGGGGCGACGGTGAGGTAGGGGTTGTCGAAGTCGAGCCAGACGCCGAGAGCCCGGAACTGCCCGGACATGACCTTCTCGTTCGCGAGGGCGAAGCGCCGGCACTCCTCGATGAAGGCCCCGATGCCGAAGGCCTCGATCTCCTTCTTCGTGGAGAATCCCAGGTTGTGCTCCACCTTCACCTCGATGGGCAGGCCGTGCATGTCATAGCCCGCCCGCTCGATGATGTGCCGGCCCTTCAGCCGGTGGTAGCGGAGGATGGCGTCCTTCAGGATCTTGTTCCAGGCTGTTCCCAGGTGGATGTTCCCCGTGGTGTAGGGCGGGCCGTCGACAAAGAAGAAGGGCTTCCCCCCGGCCCGGAGCTCCCGGACCTTCTCGTAGACCCTGCCGGTCCTCCAGGCCTCCCGGATCCGCGCCTCGGCCTCGCCGGCCCGGTAGGTGCTCTCCACCTCCCTCACGAGGATACCCCGCAGCCCGTCATTCTCTACCATGTTGGACCTCCCATTAGAAAGTATTTTTTAATGGCCACCGGGTCCAAGCTTCCCCTGGAGATGAGGGAGTCATGCAGATCGCGGTCATCGGGAAGGGGGAGTGCACGGTCGAGGAGTCCGAGGCGGCGCGGAGGGCAGGAGCTCTCATCGCGGGGACGAAGGCCGTGCTCTGCTGCGGCGGGAGGGGCGGGGTGATGGAGGCTGCCTGCCGGGGGGCAAGGGAGGCCGGCGGGACGACGGTGGGGATCCTCCCGGACACGGGCCGGGGGAACCCGTACCTGGACGTCGTGGTCCGGACCGGCATGGGGTACGGGAGGAATGCCATCGTGGTCCAGTCCGGCGATGCCGTGGTGGCCATCGGGGGAGGGTACGGCACCCTCTCGGAGATCGCCCTCGCCCTCAAGGCGGGAAGGAAGGTCTTCGGGTACCGGACCTGGGAGATCGAGGGAGTGGTACCCTGCAGCAGCCCCGAGGAGGCGGTCAGCCGGGCAGCCGCCGCAGCCGCCCGGCCAGGCTGAGGTCGTACCCCCCGAGGCTCCCCAGGGCTTCCCGGAACGGGGGGGAGTTCACCGCCGCGGCGAGGGCCCGGACCCGCGGATCCTCCCAGCCCGCGGCAGGGAAGATGAGCTCGTAGGGCTCCCGGGCGACGGGGGTAAAGGAGAGGCCGAGGGCCTTTGCGGCCGAATACACCCCGAGGCCTGCATCCGCCTCGCCGGTCTTCACGGCGAGGGCGACGGCGAGGTGGGTGGTCAGCTCCCGGTCATAGCCCGGGATGGAGGACGGGGCGATCCCCTTCTCCCTCAGGAGATGGTCGAGGAGGATCCGGGTGCCGGACCCCTTCTGCCTGTTGGCGAACCGGACCCCCGGGAGATCCTCCAGGGAGAGCCCTTCCCGGGAGATGACCCCCTGCTCCCTCCCCGCGAGGCAGAGGAGGACCAGCTCCTCGTCCGGGAGGTAGCGGCGGAGGTACGGGAGGTTGTAGCTCCCGTCCTCGGCGAGGAGGTGCATGGGCGCCCCGTGGCAGACCCTTTTTTTCAGGGCGAGGAGGCCCCCCATGGACCCCTGGTGGGCGCTGTGGAGGGACACCCCGGCGAGGGCGAGCCGGTCTGCCATGAGATCGAGGGCCGGGTCATGGCTGCCCGTGAGGATGAGGGCCTGCCCGGCCTCCTCCGGGGGGACCATGAGCCGGGCCTGCACCTCCCCGCCGGCCTCCACCCCCTCCTGCCCGGGCGGGATGGCGAGGTACGCGTTCGCCCGGACCCCGCTCATCTGGACCCCGGCACCCCTCCCGTGGGGCACCGCCACCCACCGGTCCCGGATCCTCCCGACGGAGAGGAAGACGAACTCCTCCACCCCGACCTCGGAGGCGAGGGTGGAGGCGAGGATGGCCGGGACGGTCACCCCGGGTTCGCAGGGAAGCCCGTACCGGGCGAGGAGGGGGGAGACCAGCTCCCGGAGGACCGTGACGGCCGAGAGGGGGTAGCCGGGGAGACCGATGACCGGCCTCCCCCGGATCCTCCCGAGGATGACCGGCTTCCCCGGCTTCATGGCCACCCCGTGGACGAGGACCTCCCCCAGGTCCGCGATGGCGTCCGCGGTGAAGTCCCGGGTTCCTGCCGAGGATCCGGCTGAGATGATCACGAGGTCGTTTCCCTCCGCGGCCTCCTCCAGCCGTGCCCGGATGAGGGCCGGGTCATCCGGTGTGAGGGGCAGGCGGATGCAGTGTGCCCCCTGAGCCTCCAGCCAGGCCGCGGCCATGCCGGTGTTACTCTCCACCACCTGGCCGGGGCCCGGGCGCTCCCCGGGCGGGACGAGCTCGCTCCCCGTGGGGATGAGCCCGATCCTCACCGTGAGGACCTCCACGCCGGTGATCCCGTAGGCGAGGAGGGCCCCGATCTCATGGGGCCGGATCCGGTGCCGGGAGGGGAGGATCATCTCGGTCTCCCCGATGTCCTCCCCGACCGGCCGGACATGCTGCCAGGGGCTCGCGGGCCCCCGGATGGTGAACCGGTCCCCGTCGATCCGCACCTCCTCGATCATGATGACCGCATCGCACCCCGGCGGGAGGAGGTTCCCCGTGTTCACCCGCTCCGCACCCCTGAGCGTGACCGGCCGCTGCTCGCTCGCCCCGTAGGTCTCCTCGGCAAGGACGGCAATCCCATCCATGGCCGCGAGATGGGCCTCGGGGACCGAGAACCGGGCGAAGACGGGGCCGGCCGTCACCCGCCCGGCGGCCGCCGTGACCGGGATCCGTTCGACCGAGGGGGTGCAGGTGAACGAGCCTTCGAGGATCCCGAGGGCATCGGAGAGCGGGGCGAGGGAGAGGTACCGCTTCACCACAGGATCACCTCCACGGTCTCTCCGGTCTCGAATCCCTCCCGTTCGGCGGGCACCCGGACCATTCCGTCGCTCCCCGCGAAGGTGTTCAGGAGCCCGCTCTTCCCGAAGCAGGGGATTGCCCGGCCGTCATCGAGCCGGACCCGGACGAACTCCACCCGGCCCTTCTGGGAGGGGACGTTCTCGGCGAGGACGGCAGCGACCCGGCGCTCCTCCCGCGGGCAGCCGGACATCGCCGAGAGGAGGGGTGCTGCCAGGGTGTGCAGGATGACGTACGCCGAGGCGGGGTGGCCGGGGAGGCCGATGACCGGCTTCCCCCCGGCCTTCCCGATGATGGTGGGCTTCCCCGGCGCAATGGCGATCCCGTGGACCAGTACCTCGCCCTTCTCCCCGATGACCTGCGCCGCATGGTCCCGGACGTCCTTGGATGACCCCCCGGAGAGGAGGACGGCGTCGCACTCCGCCACTGCCTTCCCGAGGGCTCTCCCGAGAGCCTCCCGGTCATCGCGGACGATCCCGCAGGGCCGGGGCAGGCACCCGAGCTCTTCGGCAAAGGCGGCGCACATGGGGCCGTTCGCGTCCCTCACCTGGCCCGGGCCCGGGGTCTCCCCGGGGGAAACGAGCTCGTTCCCCGTGGAGATGACCCCGACGACCGGCCTGCGGTACACGGTGACCCGGTCACACCCTGCAGCAGCAAGGATCCCGGCGTCCCGGGGCGAGAGGCGCCGGCCCCGGGGGAGGATGGTCCCCCCGGCCGGGAAGTCCTCCCCGGCGAGGATGACGTTCTCGCCGGGGGCCACGGGCCTCTTCACGAGGATCTCGTCGCCGATGCGCTCGGTATGCTCCACCATCACGGCTGCATCCGCGCCTGCCGGGAGCATCGCCCCGGTCGGGACGGAGAAGCCCTCTCCCGGCCGGAGCCGGGTGGCCGTCGCCCTCCCCATGGGGATCTCGCCGGCGAGCCGGAGGAGGGCCGGGACGGCCTCACCGGCGCCCGCGGTATCCGCGGCCTGCACGGCGTACCCGTCCACGGTCGTCCGGGCGAACCCCGGGATGTCCTCCCGGGCCTTCACGTCCCGGGCGAGGACCCGGTGGAGGGCCGCGCCGAGGGGTATCTCCTCCTCTCCGGGAGTGGGGGCTATGGTCCGGATGACCCGTATGGCCTCCTCGAGGCTCACCACGGAGAGGAACAGGCTCATCCAAAGCAGCCCAGCTGGCACTTCCGGATCTTGACCTTGTGCTTGTTGCAGTACTTCGCGATATCCAGCTTGGGGATCCCGTACTTCTCCGAGATCTGGAAGGCTTTCGCGCAGGGGAGCTCGTTCTTCACACCGGACTCGTCGAAGGCTTTCTTGATGGCGGCTTCGTCCATGGTAACAATGATTCCTTTCCGATTACATAGTGTTTACCACTGGTGCACATGGGAAACCTCCAGGTAACGGTCATCAACTCGGCACAGGACGCGGCAGGGAGGAACATCAGGCGCCACCTGGAGGAGCTCCTCCCTGCCCATCCTCCCGCCATGGGTGGAGAGGAAGGGAGGCCGGTCTCCCTCGCATTTCACGAGATCGAAGGCCGGCTCATCCATGCCGACGGGATCGACCGGGACCATCCCTCCGACCTTATCCTCTTCATCTCCCGGCACACGAGCAGGGATCCCGCCCCGGTCCTCACGGTGCATGTTACCGGGAACCTCGCAGGGGCGGAGCTCGGGGGGGAGCCCCGCTCCCTCCCGCCCGCGTGCCCGCCCCTCATGCAGGCGGTCCTGAGAGAGCTCAGGGCGAGGGCGCCGGAGGGGTACGCGGTCTCCTACGAGGCGACGCACCACGGGCCGACGGATCTCTCGACCCCCTCCTTCTTCGCGGAGATCGGGTCCACGGCGGTGGAATGGGAAGATCCCCGGGCAGGGAGGGCCGTCGCAGAGAGCATCCTCGCGGCGAGGCCCATCGACGCCGTCAGCCTCATCGGGTTCGGCGGGAACCACTACGCCGCCCGGCAGACGGAGATCGGCTGCACCTCCCGGGGGGCCTTCGGGCACATCGCCCCGACCCGGGAGGTGGCCGCCCTGGACGGGGAGATGGTCGCCCTCATGCGGGACCGGACCAGGGCGGCTGCCGCGTACATCGACCGGAAGGCCCTCGACCCCCGGGAGGTCTCCCGGCTCGAGGGGATCCTCGGGGGGATGGCCCTTCCGGTCCTCTCCGAGGGGGAGATCCTCTCCATCGGGGAGATGGAGTGGCAGTCCTGGCTCGCGGTCCGGGCCCTTGCCGGGGAGCTCTCGCCCGGGGCGAGGATCCATCCCCATGGCGTCACCGCCCTTGAGAGCCCGGTCCCCCTCCGGCTGGAACCGGCCCTCGTTGCGGAGGCAGGGAAGGCAGGGGAAGGGGAGCTCCTGGCCGGCCTCGCCGCCCTCCCCCTCGTCCATCTCTCAGGCGGGGGGAAGAAGGTCCTCCCCCTCTTCATCACGGAGGAGAAGGAGCGCGAACGGGCCATCCATGGCTTAATAAACCTGTGTGTGAAAATCATTATTGAACGTCAGGATGCGGCTGTTGAAGGTGATCGCCTGATCCTCAGGAAGTTCCGGTTCGACCCTGAGAAGGCACGTGGTCTCGGTGTCCCGAAAGGGCCTCTCTTCGGCAGGCTGCAGGCCGGCGAGGCGATCAGCCTGGACGGCAGGGTCATCACCCCTGCGATGGTCCAGACCGCCAGGGTAACAGAGATTCAGATCCCGGGGTTGGAGTCGTACCTATGAAGTCCATCATTGAAGAGGCGTTATCCAGGGGAGAGGAGGAGCAGAAGGCAGTGGCGGCAGCACAGCCGCCCGTTGCGCCGATAGTCACCCCCCAGTCCGACAAGGAGCTCGAGGAGGTGCTCGCCCAGCTGAAGACCGAGATCGCGGTCATCGGCTGCGGGGGGAGCGGGTCCAATACCATCTCCCGCATGATGGAGGAGGGGATCCACGGCGCCCGCCTCGTCGCCATGAACACCGATGCCCAGCACCTCGTCCGCACCCAGGCCCAGTACCGGATCCTCCTCGGCCGGCAGAGGACCCGGGGGCTCGGCGCCGGCTCCATCCCCCAGGTGGGGGAGGAGGCGGCCGTGGAGTCGGTGGAGGAGATCAAGAAGGTCGTCGCGGGCTGCGACATGGTCTTCCTCACCACCGGCCTCGGGGGCGGGACCGGCACGGGTGCAGCCCCGGTCGTTGCGAAGGCCGCCCGGGAGCAGGGGGCCCTCACCATCGCCGTGGTGACCCTCCCCTTCACCGCCGAGGGCTCCATCCGGCGGGAGAACGCCGAGGCCGGCCTCGAGCGCCTCCGGGACATCGCCGACACCGTCATCGTCGTCCCCAACGACCGGCTCCTGGAGGTCGTCCCGAGGCTCCCCCTCTACGCCGCCTTCAAGGTGGCGGACGAGGTCCTCATGCGGGCGGTGAAGGGGATCACCGAGCTCATCACCCTCCCCGGGCTCGTGAACCTGGACTTCGCCGACGTCCGGACCGTCATGGAACGGGGCGGCGTCGCCATGATCGGCATGGGCGAGAGCGATGCCGAGGACAAGGCCTCCGACTCGGTGAAGAAGGCCCTCCGGTCCCCGCTCCTCGACGTGGACATCTCCGGCGCCACGGCGGCCCTCGTGAACGTCGTGGGCGGCCCGGACATGACCATCGCCGAGGCCGAGGGGGTCGTCCAGGAGGTCTTCGACCGGGTGGACCCGAACGCCCGGATCATCTGGGGCGCCATGGTGGACCCGACCATGCAGCACCGGATGCGGACCATGCTCGTCGTCACGGGGGTCCACTCCCCCCAGATCTACGGGCGGTCCGAGAAGGAGGCGCCCCGCAGGGTGGCCAAGCATTTCGAGATCGATTTCATGAAGTAGAATGAAGTAGGATACAGTAGGAATACGTGAGGATACCATGGCATTCAAGCTCGAGGAAGAGCTCTTCCACAAATACTGGCGCGTCATCAAGCTCGCGCGGACCCCCACCCGGGAGGAATTCCAGAAGATCGCCCTCGTCGCGGCAGCGGGGGTCCTCCTTATCGGGCTCATCGGATTCCTGATCCTCCAGTTCATGGACGTCCTCCCCCAGTGACGAAGGTACCATGATCGACGAGGAGAAGCAGACCGGTGCCCCGGCTCCCGCCCCGGCCCCAGCCCCCGCGGTTCACCCCCAAACCGCGGGGAACAAGATCTTCGCCATCAAGACCACGGCGAAGCAGGAGCGGGCGGTGGCAGACAGCATCAAGAAGGCGGTGGAGACCCAGACCGACATCAAGGTGGTGGCCATCATCGTCCCCGACGAGCTCCGGGGCTACGTCCTCGTCGAGACTCCCGAGAGCCATGCGCGGATCGAGCAGCTCGTGGAGATGATCCCCCATGCGCGCGCCGTGGTGAAGGGGGAGACGAAGATCGAGGAGGTGGCCCACTTCCTCGTCCCGAAGCCCGTGGTGAGCGGGATCGAGGAGGGCACCATCGTGGAGCTCATCGCCGGCCCCTTCAAGGGCGAGAAGGCCGTGGTGAAGCGGGTGGACATGGGCAAGGAGGAGATCACCGTCGAGCTCTACGAGTCGGTGGTCCCCATCCCCATCACGGTCCGGGGCGACCACGTCCGGGTGGTCGAGAAGGTAGAGGACCGGTAGGTCCGGGACCCGAGCACAACCCGAAGGGTTGTGCGAAGGTCGAAGACCGGTAATGGTCTTCGGCCGGTGGAACGACGTAGGGAGTTCCACCCCGGTGGAGGACCAGTAGAGCCTCCACAGTGGAACGAGCTCAGGATTCCCCCTGAGGGATTGATTACTTTTTTAACCCCCCGGCGCGACTTTATATAACCCAAGCGGTGCCCCTTTCAGGGTCACGCAGCCTTGGTGGAAACGCTATGGGAGAGATCGTCGAGGTACTGGTACCCGGCGGCAGGGCAACACCCGGCCAGCCCCTAGGTCCAGCCCTTGGGCCCCTCGGTATCAACGTGAAGGCGGTCGTGGACGAGATCAACCGGAAGACTGCGGACTATAACGGGATGCAGGTTCCGGTCAAGATCGAGGTCGACGACAAGAAGCAGTTCACGGTGACCGTGGGGACCCCCCCGACCACCGCCCTCATCAAGAAGGAGGCGGGGGTCGAGAAGGGCTCGGCCACACCCGGCACGCAGCTGGTGGGGAACCTGCCGCTCGAGGCAGCCATCCGGATCGCCCGCATGAAGTCTGGCGACATGCTCTCGTATGATACGAAGAAGCGTGTCAAGGAGGTCGTCGGCACCTGTGTCTCCATGGGAGTCACCGTGGAGGGACGGAGGCCGAAGGACATCCTTGCAGCCATCGACGCGGGCGAGTTCGATGCGCGCCTCACCTGAAGGAGACTGACCATAGGAGATCGCAGAGGTCGAGAACTATGGAGGTATCAGATGGTTGAGAAGGATAAGATCGCAGCGACCGTGAAGACGGCCATTGAGAGCGCCCCGAAGAGGAAGTTCCGGGAGAGCGTGGACATTACCGTCAACCTGAAGAACGTTGACCTGTCCCAGCCCAAGAACCGGATCGACGAGACGATCCTGCTTCCCCACCAGCTGGGGGGAGTGAAGATCGCCGTCCTCGGGAAGGGGGATATCACCGCCAGGGCGAAGGACGCCAAGGTGGACCTGATCATCTCCGCCGAGGAGATCGAGCGCCTGGGAGGCGCACCCCGGGAGGCGCGGAAGATCGCGGCCGAGTACCGCTTCTTCATTGCAGAGACATCGGTCATGTCCCAGGTGGGGAGGTTCCTCGGGCCGAGGCTCGGGCCCCGGGGGAGGATGCCCATCCCCGTCCAGCCCGGGACCGACATCCGGCCCATGGTGGACCGGCTCCGCTCGTCGGTGAAGATCCGGACCAAGGACCGGACCACCTTCCACGCGCGGGTGGGCTCCACCGAGATGGACCCGAACCTCATCGCCGAGAACATCGACGCGGTCATGAAGAGGATCGAGTCGGTCCTCGAGCAGGGGCACCTGAACGTCCGGTCGGTCTTCGTGAAGACCACCATGGGCCCCGCCGTGAGGCTGGTGTGAGATGACCCTGTACACGCACCACCTCCCCGCATGGAAGCGGGACGAGGTGGAGATGATCAAGAAGTGGGCGAAGGAGTACGCCGTGATCTCCCTCGTGGACGTCCGGGGCATACCGGCCGCCCAGCTCCAGGGGATCCGCCGGGACCTCCACGGGAAGGCCGTGCTCAGGATGACCCGGAACACCCTCATCGAGCATGCCTTCGCCGAGCTCGGCGGGGACTACGCGAGCCTCGAGGAGTTCATCGCAGGCCAGACCGCCCTCATCTTCACGAACCAGAACCCCTTCTCCCTCTACCGGACCCTGGAGAAGACGAAGACCAAGATGGCGGCAAAGGCGGGGGAGATCGCCCCCGAGGA
Source organism: Methanomicrobiales archaeon (assembly GCA_028678815.1). GTDB lineage: Archaea > Halobacteriota > Methanomicrobia > Methanomicrobiales > JACTUA01 > JACTUA01. The sequence continues at coordinate 10,504 of JAJRCS010000171.1, forward strand.
CATCGTCGTCTCGAAGGGTCCCACGTCCTTCAAGCCCGGCCCCATCGTCGGGGAGCTCCAGCAGGCAGGGGTCCCGGCGGTCATCGATGCCGGCAAGGTGAAGATCAAGGACACGAAGGTCATCGTGAAGAAGGGGAACGTCATCTCCAAGAAGGTGGCGGACGTCCTCTCGAAGCTCGAGATCAAGCCCATGGACGTGGGCCTCCGGCTCCAGGCGGCCTTCTACGAGGAGACCATCTTCAAGCCCGGGATGCTCGCCATCGACGACGAGGCATTCCAGCGGGACCTCGCCCTCGCCACACGGCAGGCCTTCAACCTCTCGGTGAGCGCCGCGTTCCCGACGAAGGTCACCGTCACTGCCATCATCGGCAGGGCCTTCTCCGAGGCGAAGAACCTCGGCGTGGAGGCTGGCATCTACGAAAAGGATGTCATGGACGCCATCATCGCGCGGGCGTCCCGCGAGGCAAAGACCCTGAAAGGTATCGTAGGCGGAAAATAGGATAGAATCGCAGATCCAGACGAGAAACAAGAAACCAAGGTGAACGTACATGGAGTACATCTATGCAGCACTGCTCCTGCACCACGCAGGAAAGAAGGTAGACGAAGCAAGCGTGAAGAGCGTTCTCACCGCCGCGGGCGTCGCGGCGGACGACTCCCGGGTGAAGGCCCTCGTGGCCTCCCTGGAGGGCGTGAACATCGCCGATGCCATCGCGAAGGCCGCCGTGGCCCCCGTGGCAGCGGCCCCGGCCGCAGCCGCCGCCCCCGCGGCAGCGGCAGCCGCCCCGGACGCCGAGGAGAAGAAGGAGGACAAGAAGCACGAGGAAGAGTCGGCGATGGCCGGCCTCGGCGCCCTTTTCGGCTGATCAATCCTCAATTCAATCCATTTTTCTTTTCCTTCAACCGTTTTCATATTCCTCCGGCATCTATTC
>JAJRCS010000201.1 GCA_028678815.1 Methanomicrobiales archaeon
TGAACTCAGCGGCCTGGCTGCGGGCCTCGGCCGCGGGGAGGATCCGGGCCTGGGTGATGAGGGGCTCATCGAGGCCGGTCAGCCCGGGGAGCTGGTACTCGATGTAGTAGACCTGGGTCGGGGTGGCCATGGAGCCGTCGAAGTTATGGAGCCGGGAGACCATGGTCTCGTAGTAGGTCTGGTTGTTCATCTTGATGAGCTGGTACTGGCCGGCGGTCTCCTCCGGGACATAGTACGCGGGATTGTACGGCTTGTCCCCGGCCGTGGCATTGAACCAGGTGGCCATGGCCCAGAACTTCGGGCTGTCCATTTCGATATCGGTGATGACGTACCTCGTCCCGAGCTGGTCGGCGATGGCATTCGCGTAGTCCTCGGACTGGGTCACGAAGTACGAGGCAGCCCCCGTCGGGCCCGCCACCCCTGCCTGGAAGGGGTTCGCGTTCGGGATCCGCATGGCCTGGAAGGTGATCTGGTGCCCGTAGTCCCACCAGGACATGACCCCGTAGGAACCCGGCGGGTACGTGAAGCTGCTCCTCTCGAAGATCCCGTAATAATCGACCCCGGGCGAGGGGGTGCTCCCGGCCATCCAGTCGAGGGCCTCGGTCCAGTCCCCGTTCATCATGGCCCCCTGGGAGTAGAGGGTATCGTACTGGAGCGAGGAGACGGTGAAGAGGAGGGCGATGGCCGCAACGATGACGAGGGCGATGACCCAGGGATTTCCCGTGACACCTGGGGACGGCTTCTCCTTCCCGGCATGCTTCCCCCCCTTCTTCGCCTGCCGCTCCTCCTTCTTCCCCTTCTTCTTCACGGGCTCGTCGGGCGGGGCGGTCTTCTTCCCGAAGAGGACCTTCGTCCCCGCCCATCCCCGGTCGAGGACGGTCCCCACGGCAAAGGCCGAGAGGAGGGCGATGTTCACGGCAAGGTAGTACTCGTACCGGATGTGCTGGATGGTGGAGAAGAGGATGATCCCCGACCAGACGAGGACGAAGATCTGGTCCGGGTGCTCCTCCCGCCAGTTCCGGTAGATGACGGCCGCGACACCGAAGGCCATGAGGATGAGCCCGTACTGGAAGGTCATCCAGGCGAGGGTCAGGTCCCAGGTCCTGGCCTCCTGGACGGTGAGGGTGGTGGCGTACGTGCCGAAGAAGGAGAAGAGGCTCGCGATGAGGATGCTGTAGATGTCGGGGAGGGCGAGGGCGAGGAAGGCCACCACGACGAGGGCGATGCCCGCGAGGGAGAGGAGGTACTGGTACCAGGGCCGGCCCTTCAGGATTCGGGCATGGCCTGCGAGGAACCCGGTGGCGAGGATGACCATGAGGTACGCGTAGATATGCCCCACCGTGTACCGGGAGAGGACGAGGCCGGGGTGCTTGATCCCGAAGGCGAGCATGCCCACGATGGCGACGCCGAAGATGATGGCATTCGCGAGAAGGAGGTAGTCGCTCGACCGGTTCCTGAAGAAGTCCCAGACGTACTGCACCACGGTGAAGGCGGCCACGATGAGGGCGAAGAGGATCATGGTGGGCATGGTGAAGAGCCCGAGAAGGTACGCGGCGGCGGTGAGGAGGGCGATGAGGGCAGGGATCTTCAGGGTCTCCAGGTTCTTCAGGTCAACCGGGTTCTTCTTCGTGTACACCAGGTAGGTGATGTACCCGAGGCAGAAGAGGGTGGAGAAGAGGACCTCGGCAATATGGTGGTCGAAGTAGCCGTAGAGGGAGCGCTGGAGGAACTGGCCGGGGATGATGGCGATGAAGAAGGCCGCGAGGAGGCCGGCCTTCCAGCCGGCCATCCTCTTCCCGATGAGGTACATGATCGGTACCATGAGGACGGCCATGGCGGGCGGGATGAACTGGGAGATGTACACGATCTCCGGCCGGGTGGTCATGCCGAGGATCATGCAGACCATGGCCGCGAGGGTGGGGAAGAGGGGCCCCCAGTAGATGGTCTGCCCCACGGGATAGAGGGTCATGGGGTCGAACCAGGCATAGGCCGGGAAGTGGCGGATGATGAGCTCCACCTGCCGGAAGTTGTAGAGGGGATCGTCGCTCGCGGAGAGGTTGAGGGGATCCCCTCCTGCCAGGGTGTGGAGGTTGGAGAGGGGATTCAACCGGATCCAGAGGCAGAGGATCCCGATGAGAACGAGGGCGATCCAGACGAGATACCGCCGGTACTTCGATAAAAGGTTCAGGATATCGGCCATGCTGTTCTCCCCTCCTCTGTTTCACCGGTGACCTTTAAATCGTTTGTATGAGGGAGGGTCCGTAGAACCCGACCTTGAGCAACGACGACTGCTCCCCGAAGGACGACGATTTCCGCAGGAAATCGGAGTCGAGCAACGTTAGTTGCGAGTGAGCAGGAGTGGAGCGACGAAGCGTCAGCGGAGTAGCGACCGCCATCAGGCGGGGTGCGACCAGGGAGGGTTCGAAAACCTGATGGTTTTCTCATCCGCCGCCACCGCCTCTGGCGGGGAGGCAGGTTCATCAGAGGGAGGGTCTGTAGGACCCGACCTCGAGCGACGACGACCATTCCCAGGGGGAATGGGAGTGCCGCGACGAAGTCGCGGGTAAGTCGCGGAGAACCAGACCTGGAGCAACGAAGTCGCGGCAGGGCCGCCCCTCAGCGCCGGATGAGCCCGCCGAGGATCTCCTCGAACTCCCCGGCCTTCCTCTTCCAGCTGAACCGCTCCACGTCGGGGCGGTAGGCCGCCCGCCGGTCCATGGCATCCTTCACCCTCGCGAGGAACTCGGCCTCGTCCCGGTACACGGAGAGATGGGGGCCGCCGATGGCCATGATGTCGGGGATGGGGGTGGAGAGGATGGGTTTCCCGCAGGCCGAGTACTCGAAGAACTTGTTCGGGAGGGCGATGTTCACCCACTGGGGCGGGGAGAGGGGGATGAGGCAGAGGTCCATGGGGGCGATGTAGCCAGGGAGGTCGTGGTACCTGACCGGCCCGGTGAAGATGATCCGGTCGAGGACCCCGAGCTCCGCCGCCTCCTTCCGGAGCTCCTCCATGTAGCCGGTGAAGAGGGACCCCCCCACGAGGAGGAGCCGGGTGGAGGGACGGTGATCCAGGAGCTCCGGGAGGGCGGCGATGACCCGGTCCAGGGCGTACCACCGCTCCACCGAGCCCTCGAAGCCGAGGACGAACTCGTCCTCCCCGATGCCGAGCCGCCTCCGCATCCCGCTCCCGTCCATGGGGACGAACCGGTCGGTGTCCACCCCGTTCGTGATAAGGGTGGCATCGTACCCGAAGGACCGGAGCTTCTCCACGAGGGACGGGGAGACGGTGGTGATCCGGTCGCTCCTCTCCAGATTGTACCGGGTGACGAACCAGACGGCATCGTGGATGACCCTCTTCGTGATCCGGTTGTTGTAGTAGGCTGCGGCGGAGTCGGGGAACCAGTCCTTCAGGTCAAAGACCACCGGGACATCGTGGCGCCGGGCGGCCCGGATGACTGCCATGCCGGCGAGGACATGGGACGCCACCACCACCTCGATCCCGCAGTCCCGGACGATCTCCTCGAGGACCCGGAAGTGGGTGGGGGCGTTCAGGGTGTAGTGGACGAGGGGCCCGCCCCGGGGGTAGCGGGTGGCCTCGTGGACGATGAGCCGGGTCTTCCGCTCCGGGCCCCGGCTCACATGGAAGTGGGGGACATGGACCTCGTGGCGCCGGGCGAGCTCCTCGAAGATGTAGTGGTGCCGGGAGGGGACGGGGTGGTGGATGTAGTCCTGGGTGGACACGAGGAGGATCTTCATGGCGGCCCTCAGGCGAGCGGGTGGAGGTTCCGGTCCCCCCGCCCGATCCCCTTGTACACGAAGCCCTCCCGGATGAAGGCGTCGGGGTCGACGACGTTCCGCCCGTCCACGATGACCGGCCGCTCCTTCCCTGTCCAAACCTTGAGCTTTGCGGGGACGAGTCTCCGGTATTGCTTGTGGGGAGTGAGAATGGCGATAACATCTGCCCCAAAGACGACCTCCTTAAGCTTATGAGATATCTGGATATTGCGATACTGGTCGACGTAGGGGTCGTGGACGGGGACATCGGCCCCGTCCCTCTTGAGGAGCTTGCGGTACGGCTCCGAGGGGGTATTCCTCGTGTCATCAGAATTCTGGAGGAAGGCCCAGCCGAGAACGGCGACCCGGGAGTTCTTCACCTCCTTCCCAGCCCGCCCAAGGCCGTCGAGGGTGAGCCTGTACATATGCTTGGGCATGAAGTCGTTGATCTGCCGGGCGAGGAGGAAGAGGGAACTGATATCGTTCTGGAAATTGAGCTCCTTCCCAAGCTCGTTCCGTAACTCTTTCTTATGCTCGTTCCGGAGCTTCTTCCCCAGCTCCTTCACGCCCCGTTCCAGGTGATAGCTGTCCTTGGGGAGGCAGTGTCCCCCGACACCGGCCCCCGGGTAGAGGATACCCCTCGTCACCCCCTCCTCCTTCAGGCTCGCGACACCGGCCCGGACATCGTAGAAGTTCACCCCCATCGCCTCGCAGTAGAGGGCAAGCTGGTTGGCCGCGGCGATCTGGAGGTCCCGGAGGGCGTTCTCCGCGGTCTTCTCCACCTCGGCGGCGACCACCGTCATGGGGAGGATCCGGCCCTTCGTGAGGACCGTGCGGTAGAGCTCCGCCGCCCGCTCCGTGGAGGCACTGTCTATTCCCCCGACGACCCGGTCATGCTCACGGATATTCCGGATGAGCCGGCCGGCCATCACCCGTTCGGGGGCATGGGCGAGGGCGAAGTCCCGGCCCGCGACGAGGCCTGAGGCCTTCTCGAGGATCTTCCGGGCGGTCCCTCCCGTCGTCCCCGGGGTCACCGTGGATTCGATGACGACGAGGGTCCCCTTGGAGAGGTGCTCCCCCACGGAGGCGAGCCCCTCGTGGAGGGGGGTGAAGTCCGGGACGAGGTCCGCGGGGTTCCGGAAGGGGGTCTGGATGGCGAGGGTGACGGCATCGAGGCCCGACACGAGGGAGAAGTCGGGGCTGCACCGGAAGGTCCCGGCGGCAACGACCTTCGCGAGGAGCTCCCCGAGGTCCGGTTCCACCCCCTTCAGGGGGTTCTCGCCCCGGTTGAGCATCGCGATCTTGTATCCCGAGGAGGGGGAGTCCCGCTGGAGGCCGATGACCTCGGAGAAGGCTCCCGAGGCGGCGAAGAGGACCGCCGAGGGGATGCCGACGTACCCCATCCCCACGACGCCCACCCTTCTTACGGGCCTCTTTGCCATGCGCATACCCCCGAGCCCCCCGTCATGCTGATCACCGGTCTCCCCTGGCTGCCGGGAGAGGTTGGTCATCTCCCGCCATAATGCCTCTCAAG
>JAJRCS010000023.1 GCA_028678815.1 Methanomicrobiales archaeon
GAGGGTGAGGAGGAAGAGGAGCCCGAGGATGACGATGGTGAAGACGAGAAAAGCCCCGAGGTTCCCCAGGAGGAGGAGCTGGAACAGGTACGGGGCGACGGAGGCGAAGAGGAAGCCGAAGAGCGCAGAGACGAGGAGGACCGCCACCGCGATAGTCCGGGTGATCTTCCCGCGGTACCAGAGGAAGGCGAGGACCCCCGTCATGCCGAAGATGTAGATGAGGGCGAGGGGTCTCAGGGCATCAAGGGGCACGGGCATCACCCCGCGGGGGGAGGGCAGAACGGCACCAGGGTATCATAGAGAAGTGACAAGCTTTGGACACATTAAGGGGATCGTTTTCAGCCCCGGGGGACCCGGCCGGGCACCTGCCGCCGGAAATTGGAGGATGGGTAGGGTTATTATGGGCAGGGAAAGATCTGTCCGTATGGAAGGCGGGAAGGTCCTCCTTTCGAAGGAGATCCGGGCGGGCGGGAAGCTCTACACCCTCTCCATCGTCATGGAGGACCTTTCCCGGCTCTATCCCGGGATGGCCCGCTACACCCTCCGGCTGGAGGCGGGAGGGGAGACCCTGGGCCTCTTCCGGACGAACACCTTCGAGTACTCCCCCACGGTCCCCCTGGATGCGGAGCAGGTCGCCCGGGACCGGGCCCGGCAATGGGAGAAGGCCCTCATGAAGGATCCGGCCGGTTTTATCACATCCCTGGCGGGCTCCCGGGAGGCCGCACGGCCCGGGGAGGACACGGGGACCCTCATCATCCAGGGGAGCCCCCGGCCGGACGGGAACTGCAGCATCCTCGCCGGCTGGGCTGCAGAGGAGGCCACCCGCCTCAGGGGAAGGCCGAGGGTGGTGTACCTCGACGACCTCTCCATCCGCCCCTGCATCGGCTGCTACCAGTGCTACAATTCCGGCACCTGCACCTTCGACGACGACATGACCGGCCTGATCCGGTCCCTCCGGTCCGCCTCCCTCCTCGTGATCTGCACCCCGGTGTACACGAACACCGTCCCGGGCGCCCTCAAGATCTTCATCGACCGGTGCCAGGCATACCATGCCGAGAGGAACCTCTTCCCGGCCGAAAAACCGCAGAAGGGGATCCTCCTCGGCGTGGCCGGGAGGACGGGGAAGGAGAACTTCGACTGCGTGAAGAGGGTCGTGGTGCCCTTCCTGAGGAACCTCGGCATCGGGCTCGCCGGGGAGATCCTCCTGGACGGCATGGACCGGGTCCGGGACCTCCGGACCGTGCCCGGTCTCAGGGAGGAGGTTGCCCGGCTCGTCGGGGACGCCCTGGACCATCCCTAGAACGCGTGGGTGACGTTCGGGATCTGGAGGAGGTTGCGGTAGGTGAGGGAATAGGCGTCGGGGAACCGGATCACGGTGACCTCGGGGGAGAAGTCAGGCTCGAGGAGGGGGGCGAGGACGGAGGACTCGTAGCCGGCCTGCCCCCAGCCCAGGTCGAGGGCATGGGTGTCGTAGATGGTGAGGCCCGGCGTCGCCGTGATATTCGCAAAGCGCCCGACCGAGAAGCTGGCCGCCCCCTCCACCGACGGGAGCCTCTCGACCCTGCCCCCCGTGGTGGCCGCGAGGATCTGCCCGAGGTCCCGCTCGGGGTTCACGGCGCCGAGAAAGGCCAGGACCTTCTCCACCCAGGGGAGGGTGTACTCGAAGGTGATGGTGGCATCCCCGTCCCGGTCGATGACGATGTCCAGGTACCGGGCATGGAGGGCTGCGACAGGGGTCACGACGAGGAGAGAGAGGACGAGGAGGAGTGAGACTGCCCGGATCCGGTTCATGCCTTTCCTATCTCCGGTTTTGGGCCAGGGTTCCATAATGGTTGCCCCTCCCTCTCCCACCCGGGCTGCAATCGGTAAGTTCATCCCTTTCCGGGTAGAAAATGAACCTCGTCTCTGTATGAGCGGAAGAGCCAGATCCCCCGCATCCCTGCCTGCAGTCCTCCTGATCCTCCTCCCCCTCATCATCACCCCGGCCCTCTGCACGGACATCGAGATCCGGCCCGAGGCCATCACCCCCGGAAGCCCCATCTCCATCGGCCTCTACAATGTCACCGACGGGGCGGGCCTGAATATCACCGTCACCTCGAGCTTCCTCCCCCCTGCCCCGACCTCGTGGTGCAACTTCACGAACTGGCGGTACTCCTTCGCCCTCCAGAACGGGAACGTAACGGTTCGCGGGGAGAACACGAACCGGATCCAGCTCCTGGTGCGAACGGGGGGCACCTTCCGGATGACCGAGAAGACCGGAACGGGGGATATCACGGTGAGCTTCCCCCTGGAGTACCTCCCCGAGATGTACTACGATTTCCGGATCCTCTACGAGGCCCATGACGCGAAGGCGCCGGTGAGGCTCTCCGTCATGCACCAGGGGAACAAGAACGGCGCCGAAGAATCCGTCTCAACCCCGAACGTGTTCGGGATCAGCGAGGGCAACCTGACCGTCCGGGTCCTTGAAGCCGGGAAGTTCCTGGGGAGCGGCGAGATCCGGGTCAGCCAGACCGTTCCGGTGACCACCACGAGCCCGGAAACCCCGGCACCCACCGCCACCTCCGGGCCGGAGGAGACCCCCTCCCCTGCGACAACGGCCACGACGGCTCCAGGAACGACCGTTCGCACCCCGCCGGCCACCCGGGCCCCGACCCCCTCCCCGGCTGCCACCCCCGCGGCCACCCCTGCCGCCACCCCCGCCCCCGAGACCCCTCCTGAAGGGTTCTCCCCCGTGATCCTCATCTACGCGGCCGTGATAGCCCTCGGTGCCATCTTCGCGGATTACTTCCTCCTGAAGGAATGAAGGAGGGCACCGGGCAGCTGCGCCTTCTTCCCCTCCTTCCGGGGATGGCCCAGGGAGCACCAGGGAGCACCACGGAGCACCACGGGGCACCACGGATTACCACAGGGATACCTGGGACAGGCCGGATCGGGTATCCGGCAGCATCCTCATCCTCCCCTCTGCGGGAACGATCCAAGCCCCTGTTTCCACCGCCATCTTTATCCATGCCCCGGTGGATACCTCGCATACTGAACGGCCCCCGCCACGGGGGCCCTTCGGATGTGATGGCTGTGCAGCTGGTTCCACCCCATGGTTTTGCCCGGACCCCCGTCGTGATCTCCATCCTCGTGCTCGTGCTCGCCCTCCTCCCCGCGGGGGTCCCTGCCCACGCTCCCTCCGGCGTGCAGCCGGCCTTTGACGAAGGGAGCCGGGTCCTCTCCGTCTCCATCACCCACCCGGTCGCCGATCCCTCGACCCATTACATCAAAAGAGTCCTTGTCACCGCGGGTGATACCGTCGTGAGCGACACCCTGTACACGAG
>JAJRCS010000042.1 GCA_028678815.1 Methanomicrobiales archaeon
CAACATCTGCAAGGGGTATGGCTTTCAGATCAGGATGTATGAGGAGATCGTCCATGGGATCGCCTTCTTCTTCGGGGCAGCCGGAGCGCTCCTCATCATTTATGGCGGGATCCGGGCCATCGCCGAGATCCTGGGGCGGGAGGTCCTCTCGCAGCAGAGGAGCTACGATGACATCCGGATCCGGTTTACGGGTAAGATCATCTTCGGCCTCGAGTTCTTCATCGCCGCCGATATCATCAACACGCTCATCGCGCCCAACGAGCAGGAGATCCTGATGCTCGGGGCGGTCGTCCTCATCCGGGTGGTGCTCGGGTATTTCCTCTCCCGCGAGGCGCGCGATTACCGGATCGAGAAGGATTGAAGGCTGACGGGTTCGTGCACCGGATCGGATGCGATCGGTGACAATGCGAGACCCGTAACTCCCGTCCCCTTCGTCGTGATTGTGTCACTTCCCGCCGGGCATCCAGAGGGACTTCACCGGGTTCGGGCCGCTGTCGGTTCCGGTGTTCCCGGGCTCCACCCCGAGGAGCCCGCCGATGACGTTCACCACGCTCTGGCCCCCGGGGACGATGATCTTCGTGTTGCTCCTGAGGGAGTTCTCGGCGACCTCCAGCTGCCGGAGGGTGATGGCCGTGCCCTGGAAGTACTGCCTCGCCGCCTCGTTCACGAGCCGGATGGCCTCGGCCTTTCCCTGGGCCTCGAGGATGGTGGCCTGCCTGACCCCCTCGGCCGCCTTGATGGCCGCACGCCGCTGGCCGTCGGCATTCGTCTCGGTGGCCGTGGCGAAGTCGATGGCGGCGGTCTTCTCGTTTAAGGCCTTGACCACCTTGTTCATGGTCTCCTGGACATCATCTGGCGGCTGGATCTCCTTCAGCTCGGAACGGACGATCTCGATTCCCCAGGCACCGGTTTCATGGGTGAGGGCCTCGGCGAGGTTCAGGTTGATGGTGTTCCGCTCGGAATTGGCGGTCTTCAACGTCATCCCGCCGATGATGTTCCTGAGGGTGGTCCGGGCGAGGGAGACGATCTGCTCCTCGTAGTTGAAGACATTGTACTGGGATGCCTTGACATCCTCCTCGCTGTCCTTCACCTTGAAGTAGATCTGGGCATCGACGAGGGCGTTCAGGTTGTCGCTCGTGATGATCTCCTGCCGGTCCGCATTGACGAGCTTCTCGGTGATATTCACCGCGTAGAGCTTCTGGATCCCGGGTATGATCCAGTATAATCCCGGCCCGCCGTATTTCTGGTATTTCCCCAGGAACTCGATGAGCACCCGGTGGGTCGGCCTCACGATCCGTACCCCGAGGAAGAGGTACCCGGCGATGACCGCCGCGGCCACCGCCCAGATGGTCTCGAGGGTGACGAAATAGACGAGGGCACCGGCGATGACGGCCGCGACGAGGGCCATGCCGGTGTTTCCCATCTCGCTCTTTGTTGCCATGCATATCGTGTTCATATTCCCTGATATATCATTTTGTACCGATTCGAGCGGAACGGGGTTCCGACAGAGGCAAAAAAGGCGTACCACCCGGCTTCCAGCGGTCGCTGCCACCCGGGGGCCTCAGGGGGGCTGAATTCTGGAGAGAACCGGGCCGGTTCCGTATCTGCAGTCAGCTCAGTCCCCCTTTGCAGCCGCCGTTCTGCCGGCGGGAGTGTTCAGGACCGCTCGTCCAGGACCCGGGCGACCCACCCGGCCCTCTCGGCGGGAGACAGATCCGGGGGCACCGGGTAGCTCTCCTCGAAGGTGGGGGCGGTCCTGCGGTACATCACCCCGAGCCCGATCCGGGCATCCGCGGAATAGTCCCATTCCCGTGCCTTCACGTACGCGGCATCGCGGTCGCTCTCATCCCCCGCTGGCCAGGTATAGACCCGGTCGTCGTAGTAGCCGGTCAGGTTGTTGTACGTGGCACAGACCTGGAGGATATCGACGAAGGAGAACCCCCGGTGGAGGAGGGCCTCCCGGATCAGGCGTTTCAGCTCCTCGCGCCGGCCGGTGTAACCCCGCCCGATGAAGGTCGCCCCCGAGGCGAGCATCAGCTCGAGGGGGTTCAAGGGCTGCTCATGCTCACCCGCAGGGGTGGAGTGGCCGCGGTACCCGTACGCGGAGGTGGGAGTGAACTGCCCCGTCGTGAGGCCGTACACCCGGTTGTCATGGACGAGCACCGTGATGTCCAGGTTCCGCTTTGCCGCGAAGACGAGGTGATCGAGGCCCTCGGCATAGCAGTCCCCGTCGCCTGCCACGCAGAGGACCGAGAGACCGGGGTTCGCGAGCCGGATCCCGGCTGCCACCGGGATGGTCCGGCCATGGAGGGAGTAGAACCCGTTCAGGTTCATGAAGTCGAAGAGCTTCCCGTGCTGGCCGATGCCGGCGACGAGCACCACCCGCTCGAGGGGGAGGGTGCCCTCCGTATCCATTTCGGCGAGGAGGTCCTTCAGGGCATGCTGGATGGCGAAGTTCCCGCACCCGGGGCACCAGGTGTTCTTCGCCCGGCTGATGAGCTCGGTCCCCTTCATGCGAGCACCCTCCCCAGCTCCTGCTCCAGCTCGTCCACCATGAAGGGCCGGCCGTCGTACTTCAGGACCATGCCCGAGGCCCGGTACCCGTACCCCCGGACGAGCCGGGCGAGCTGGCCGGTCTCGTTGTTCTCCACGCCGTAGAACCGGTCCACCCCGTCCATGGCCCCCGCGAAGCTCTTCTCCGGGAAGGGCCAGAGGGCGAGGGGCTGGACGACCCGGAGGCCCAGCTTCTCCCCGAGTTCGCCGCAGATCCCCTTGTTCGACCCCCAGCAGAGGATCGCGGTCCGGGCATCCGGGTCGCCGAGGACGTTCACCGGGTGCATCCCCTCCAGCTCCCGGGCGAGGCCGGCCATCTTCCTCTGCCGCTTGTCGGCCATGGCCCGGGTCATCTCCGGGTCCTCGGTGGTGGTCCCGTCGGGATCATGGGCATGGCTGTTCACCCGGACGAGCTCGCCCTTCTCCGGCGGGAACCGGAGCGGCGAGATGCCGGAGTCCGTGAGGGCGTACCGGCGGTAGGGGTGGATCCCGGGTCCCGCAGGGAGCCGGGAGCGTCCAGGGGGGTAGGGGCCCCTCTGGACAGGATCCCGGGTCACGAAGGAGACCCGGCTCCGAAGAGCGACGGTTCCGAAGAGCGAAGGTTCCGAAGAGCGACTGTTCCGAAGGAACTGGAGCTCTCCAGGGGGGTAGGGGCCCCTCGGGAACAGAGCCGGGAGCGTCCAGGGGGTAGGGGC
>JAJRCS010000060.1 GCA_028678815.1 Methanomicrobiales archaeon
GGTGGTGGCCATGGCCGTCGCGAAGGGCGACGAGATCATCGTCATGTCCTCCTCGGGGAACGTGATGCGGACCCGGGTCTCGGAGATCTCCATCCAGAAGCGGAACACCCGGGGCGTCCGGATCATGAACCTCGAGGAGGGGGACCGAGTCGTCGGGGTCGCCATCGTCCGGCCGGAGATGAACGGGGAGAACGGGACCCCCGCGCCGGCCTCCCCCCCCTGCCCGGTGACACCCCCGAAGGACACAAAAGAACCTTCATATAGGGGTACTCCCCCTCGTTTTTAGAGGGAGTTCTCGGCATGTACCGGACCGTTATCGCCGTCGACACGAAGGGCGAGGGGGACATCGTGAACATCACCGGCGAGGTGGAGAAGGCCCTCCGGGAGAGCAGGGTGACGGAGGGCCTCGTCCACCTCTTTGTCACCGGGTCCACGGCAGCCCTCACCACCATCGAACACGAGCCGGGGGTCCTTTCGGACCTGAAGCGGTCCCTCTCCCTCCTCGCTCCCCCGGACATCCCCTATGCCCACGACGGGAAGTGGGGCGACGGCAACGGGCGGTCCCATGTGAAGGCCGCCATCGTCGGCCCCTCCCTCACCATCCCCGCGGGGAAGGGCATGCTCGACTGCGGCACCTGGCAGCAGATCGTGCTCCTGGAGTTCGATATCCGGCCGAGCCGGCACCGGACCATCACGTGCACCATCGTGGGCGAGCAGGGCCCGGAGACGAGTTCACGGCGGTGAGAAACCGGCACTTCAGAAGAGGGGAGGACTTCAGTCGAGGGGGACGGTCTCCAGCTGCGAGACGAGCTCCCAGATGCGGGTCCGTGCATGCACCGGCATGTTGGGATCATTGGAGACCTCGTCGATCTTGGAGATGGCCGTCGCCGCGCGCAGGCCGATGGGCTTCCCCGGGTCCATGAGGACCAGCCTCGTCTCGTCGGCGACCCGGCGGATGTTCCTCGGGATCGTCCCGTCCTCCATGATCTGCTGGAGCATCTGGATGCACGCACGGATGGTATCGTCTGGCCTGGACATGGTACTCCCTTTATGAATCATCATATCAACCCATATATAATTTGATAAACGGAGTGAAGGGCATGGGAGAGAAGAACCCCGACGATATCATGGCCGAGTGCCTCCTCGCGGGCGGGAAGATGCTCTCGAAGGCCTGCAGGGCCTGCGGCTCACCCCTCTTCGAGGTGAAGGGGGAGACCCTCTGCGTCGTCTGCCGGGAGAAGGGGAAGGAGAAGGGGAAGGGGGCCCCTGCACCGGCTGCGGCTCCCGCACCGGCCATGGCAGCCACGGCGGCCCGGGCCGCCCCTGCCGGGGAAACCGAGGAGGAGAGGGAGCTCCGGGCGGCCATCGCGGCCCTCGCCCGGCGTGCCCGGGAGGAGACGGACCCGGAGCGGTGCCTGGCCCTCCTCTCCGCCGCGAGGGAGGCGGCCGAGGCCCTTTCCCTCCTTCACCTGTAGGGCTGGCGGGCGATCTCGTAGATCTGCCGTGCCGTCTTCTCGCCGATCCCCTTCACCGCCCTGAGTGCCTCCTCGTCGGCATCGAGGACCGCCTTCACCGAGCCGAAGTGGGCGAGGAGGAGCCGGGCGTTCCGGAGGCCCACCGACGGGAAGGAGGCGAGGATGAACTCCTGCTGCTCCTTCGCGGACCGGTACGACTTGTAGGGATGGAGCTTCCGCTCGCCCCGGTCACCCTCCTCCCGGCGGGCGAGGGTGAGGATCATCTGGGCGGTCCCGAGCTCGTCGGGCGTGAAGAAGACCGCCACCCCCAGGTCCACCGCGATGGCGGCGAGGGCACCCCGGATGGCCGCGGGGTTCAGGTCCCGGGCGGTGTAGATGTCCCCGCCCTCGATGATGAGGACCGGCCTCGTGGATGCCATGGCGAGGTCCCGGACCTGCCCGAAGAGGTCCCGCTCCACGAGGGTGTCGGCAAAGTCCCTCGCGGTCTTCCGCTCCACGAGGATCCGGTCCCCGACGAGGTAATCCCCGTGGTCGAGACGGCGGAGCTCCAGGCGCACCCCGAGGTTCGAGAGGTGCTCCACGACCCGCGATGAGGTCTCCCGATCGTCGGCGACGATGGCCGGACCCCCGGGGATGAAGGAGCCGATGGCAGTCTGGCCCTGCGACGCTTCCGGCGAGCGGTGCGGAGGAAGCGGAGCTGGAGCAACGCTCGCCGTGAGGGAGGCGGTGCGACGCAGGCCGTCCGGTGCCGTTGGCCCGGGGACCGGTTCTTCCGCCATGCCAGGGCCGGGGGGTCCCCCGGCCGGAGGGAGCGTTGCCTGGTTCCCCGGCTGCCTGGCCGGTGGCATGCCCCGCAGGGACCTCATGCCGGTCACCATGGCCCGCTCCCTCGTCTGGCTCACGTACCGGTACACCTCGTCCGAGGTCCCCTTCGTGACGAGGACCACGATCTTCCCCGCGCCGCTCCGGCCCGTCCTCCCCTTCCGCTGGATGGACCGGATCTCCGAGGGGACGGCCTCGTAGAAGATGACCATGTCGGTGGAGGGGACGTCGAGCCCCTCCTCCCCGACGGAGGTGGCGATGAGGACCCTGAACTCCCCCTGCCGGAACCGCTGGAGGGCCTCGATCTGCATCTTCTGGGTGAGGCCCCGCTCGGCGTCCTTCGTGGCCTGCCCGACGAACCGCTCGGCGTGGATGCCAAGGGTTGCCAGGTGGTTCACCAGGTTCTGGACGGTGTCCCGGTAGGTGGCAAAGACGATGATCCGGCTGTCGGGATGGGCGGCCAGCTGGGCCTGGACGAGCTTCCCCACGAGTTCCAGCTTCTGGTGGAGCTCCCCCGTCCAGAGGGACGACTCGGCGACGAGCCGCCGGAAGGCCGGGTCGGCCCCGAGGCGCTGGGAGGCCTTGCTTCCCCCCGGCGCGGTCCCCTCCTGGGAGAGCTTCTCCAGGTAGTGCCTGAGGGCCTCGCTCCCCTGGGTCTCGGCGAGGGAGACGGCGTGCCGGAGCTTCATGATCTCGGCGTGGACGGACGCGGCCTGGTAGGCCGACCGGTCCCCCCCCTGGATGCGCCGCTGGATCTGGGCGTTCAGTTCCGTGAGGGCCCGGATGGAGAGCTTCCCGGGCTTCGGCACCTGGAAGTGGAGCCGCTCCAGCTGGTTGATCCGGCCCGCGATGAGCCCGTTCAGGGTGCCGAGGGCCTCCCCGAGCTCCTTGGGCAGGTCCACGGGGACGTAGTGGATCTCCCGCTCGTGGACATAGGGCCGGACGTCCTCGTCGCTCTCCACCCGGCTCTCGACCCTCGCGATGGAGAGGTTCCCGCAGACCTCCTCCACCTTCTCCCGGTCCCCGCCGGGTGACGCCGTCATGGCGAGGATGAGGGGATCGGCCGCGGTCTCCATGTACCGCTTCGCGATGAAGACATAGGCATAGTTCCCAACGGCACGGTGGCACTCGTCCACCACGAGGAGGGTGACGTCCGCGAGGGTGTACCGGCCCGCGAGGAGGTCATTCTTCACCGCCTGGGGCGTCGCGAAGCAGAGCCGGGAGCCGGCCCAGGCCGCCTTCCGCTCCTCCGGCGGGGTCTCGCCGGTGAACATCACGAAGGGGGAGGGATCGCCCTCCTTCCTTCCCGGGACGAGGAGGAGCCGCCCGAAGAACCGGAGGTGCTGCTCCACGAGGGGCTTCGTCGGGGCCATGACGAGCACCCGCCCCCCCTTGTTATGGATCCGGGAGGCCGCGGCGATGAGGGCGATGGCCGTCTTCCCGAGGCCGGTCGGGAGGACCACCATGGTGTTCCCCTCCAGGGCATGGAGGGCGATGGCCAGCTGGTAGCGCCGCTCCTCGAGGCTCTCGGGCCGGATAAGGGGATGGGTGATGTACTTCATTTTCCGAGGGACGAAAATGCAAGAGTTCCGGCGATGAGGCCCTGCAGGGTGCCGGGGAGGGCGGCCCTCTTCACCCGGACCTGCGCCATGCTGTCCCGCTCCCGGACGGTGACGGTGCCGTCCTCGAGGGTCTGGTAGTCCACGGTGACGGCGTACGGGGTACCGATCTCGTCCTGCCGCCGGTACCTCCGGCCGATGGCCCCGCTCTCGTCGAACTCGGTGAAGATCCCCGCGCCGGTCAGGGCATCGGCGATCTCCCGGGCCACCCGGTCGAGGCCGTCCCGGCTCACGAGGGGGAAGACCCCGGCCTGGACCGGTGCGACCCGGGCGGGGAGCCGGAGGACCCGTCTGAGCTCTCCCTCCACCATGTCCTCGGTGTACGCGTGCTCGAGGACGGCGTAGCACATCCGGTCGATGCCGTACGAGGGCTCGATGACGTGGGGCATCACCTCGACGCCCCGGACCTCCACGTCCTCATCCCGCACCTGGTAGAGGGAGGCCGGGATGAGGACCTTCTCCCCGTCCACCGTCACCTCCACCCCGCCGGGACCGGGATCGGCCTCCACGAGGGCGTCGGCCACCTGCTTCGCCTTCCCCCGGAACTTCGGGCCGAGGGCCTTCATGTCCGGGAGGATCCGCCTCCGGCGCTCCACCCGGGGCGTCTCGAGGGGGATGTAGGCGGTGAGGGCAACCCCGCTCACCCCGGCGTGGGCCTTCAGGTCATAGTCGGTCCGGTCGGCGATCCCGACGAGCTCCACCCAGCCGAAGCGCTTCGAGAGGAACTCCGCGTCCCAGCAGTCGGCGGCATAGTGGGCCCGCTCGGTGGTGAGGTGCTGCCGGAACCGGAGCCGGGCGGGGTCGACGCCGATGGAGACGAGGATGTCGCAGGTGAGGGCGATGTAGTAGGCCACGTACTCGTTCGCCACGAGGCCCTTCTCCACGGCCTCCCGCATGGTCATCCGGACGGGTTCCTCCTTCGCCTCCTGCGCCGAGCAGCCGAGGAGGGGGACCTCGTAGAGGGCGTACCGGTCGAACCGGGGGTGCCGCTTCCCCTCGGGGTGGACGAAGATCTCGGCCTCGGCCTGGGTGAACTCCCGGAGCCGGATCATCCCCTGCCGCGGCGAGATCTCGTTCCGGTACGACTTCCCCACCTGGACCGCCCCGAAGGGGAGCTTGTCCCGGTAGAACCGGAGGAGCCGGGGGAAGTCGGTGAAGATCCCCTGGGCGGTCTCGGGCCGGAGGTACCCCTTCCGCTGGGAGCCGGGCCCGATCCAGGTATTGAACATGAGGTTGAAGTCAAAGACCTTCACCTCCCCGAGCTCCTCGCCGCAGGCGGTGCAGGGGAGCATCCGCAGGCATCCGGCAAGGGCCTCGGTGGTCATCCCTGCCGCCCCGTCGATACCGGCGCCCGCCGCGACATGGTCGGCCCTGAGGTACTCCTCGCAGTGGGGGCACTGGCACATCTTGTCAGAGAAGCCCTTCACGTGCCCCGAGGCGACGTAGATGGGCTCGATACCGACGGTCGGGCACTCGATCTCGTAGAAGCCCTCGCGGATGACGTAGAAGGCCCGCCAGGCATCCTCGATCCGCCGCTTCATCTGGGCACCGAGGGGCCCGTAGTCGATGAGCCCCGCCACGCCCCCGTAGATCTCGGCCGAGGGCCAGATGAAGCCCCTCCGCTTTGCCAGCTCCATCACCTTCTCGTAGATGTCATCCGGTTCTGCCACGGTGTCTCCTTCTCCCCTGTACATCGACCACAAATTATAAAATCATATTATCCCAAGGTATGCGGTAAAGAATATCCTTAAATAACATAGCAGAGACTGTAGTGCGGTATTCATTGGAGCCACACATGGAAGAAGACAAGCGGAAGAAGCAGCTCCTCGACCTTTTTACCACCATAACCAACAAGACCAAGATCGTGGAACCCATGAAGAAGATCCATGGCTCCCTCCGGGACCGGGATGCCATCGAGCGGGAGATCGCTCTCATCATGCGGGAGATCCTCGACAAGGGATACTTCAAGACCAAGCTCACCCCCCGGCAGCTCGCCCGGCTCGTCATGGCCTTCCACGACGGGAAGAACGATACCGAGATCGCCCGGTCCCTCGGGGACGAGAAGCTCTCCAAGACCGTGGCCCGGGCCCGGGTCCGCATGAAGCTCTTCCGGGACCTCGACTTCAAGATGCCCTTCGACCAGGAGAAGCTCAACGAGCTCATCGAGTCGGGGAAGACCATGAAGGACGTATCCGAGGAACTGGGGATCTCCCCCTCCACCCTCCGGGAGTACCGGCACGTCCTGGAAGAGGTGAACGACCCCACCCTCGACCCCTACCTCCAGCGGATCCACGACGTCATGGAGGACCGGGACCTCTCCGAGCAGATGACGAAGGGGCTCGCCGAGAACGGCCTCACCGAGGCCATCGATATCACCGAGGCCGAGCTCATCGACGTCACCTGATCCCCTCACCTCCCCACACCTTTTTATCCCCCGCCCCGATTCTCTTGTATGCGACTCACCTGGCTCGGCCATGCCTGCTTCCTTCTCGAGGGTTCGCGATCGGTGCTCATCGATCCCTACGTGCCGGAGGGGCCCATCCGGGCCCGTCCCGATATCGTCGCCATCACCCACGGGCACGAGGACCACCTGGGGGAGGTGATGCGCCTCGGAAAGAAGACCGTCGCCATCACCGAGATCGGAAAATACCTGCGAGAGAAGGGCCTCACCGTCGAGACCATGAACCTCGGGGGCACCATCACGGTGGATGGCGTGGAGTTCACCATGACCCCTGCCCTTCACTCCTCATGGCTCGAAGCGGAGGGACCGGGGTTCTACGGCGGCTGCGCCTGCGGGTACGTCATCGGCATGGACGGGGTGCGGGTCTACCATGCCGGCGATACCGCGCTCTTCTCGGACATGAAGCTCATCGGGGAGCTCTACCAGCCGGACATAGCCCTCCTCCCCATGGGGGGGAGGTTCACCATGGGCCCCCGGGAGGCGATGATGGCCGCGGACTTCATCGGCGCACGGACTGTGATCCCCATGCACTACAGCACCTGGCCGGCCATCCTCCAGGATCCCCTCGCCTTCAGGCATGCCATCGAGCGGACCACGGACCTGAAGGTGGTCGTCCTCTCCCCGGGGGAGGCGTACGAGGTGGGAGGGAAGGGGTAGGAACCTCCTCAAGACATGCCCGGGGATTCGCCTACCAGTTATAGGGATT
Organism: Methanomicrobiales archaeon; assembly: GCA_028678815.1. Taxonomy (GTDB): domain Archaea; phylum Halobacteriota; class Methanomicrobia; order Methanomicrobiales; family JACTUA01; genus JACTUA01. Next base: position 7,084 of record JAJRCS010000060.1, read on the forward strand.
CAACTTCTCTCGGTAATGCTGATGACGCTCCCGGGGGAGGGAGGTTTCGTCAGAAACCGACCTTGAGCGACGAAGTCGCGAAGGGAGGGTTCGTCAGAAACCGACCTGGAGCGACGAAGTCGCGAGTTCGCCTGAAGGCTCATCGCACCCTGTTGGGTGCTCTATCCTCGGGGATATGCATCCCCTCCGATGCCCCCGCCGCTGGGGCGTCCCCATTGCGACAGGCCTTGACGTGGGATATCCAAGGACCTTGTATCGTTCCTTTCTACGATAAACCGTGAGATCGGCCAATCCCGGATCCGGAGAGGGATGGCCGCGCCGGGGGGAGCAAGACTACGACGACAAAGAATCCCGGAAACCTCCTGCTCCATCACCTCAAGAAAACCGATCCATCCTCGTGGCGGTAGACGACGATAACGAAGTATTCTGAGGAACCCGATCCCGGGTCTTCACCCGAACCAGTTTTTCTCCGGGGGAGGGGGGCCCCGGGGGATCACCCACCTCATTCCCCCGTGGTGGCCTTTCGCATCGCGCCGGTACCGGGGGATGACATGGAAGTGGACGTGCCTGACGGCCTGCCCGGCAGCGCTCCCCACGTTCACCCCGATGTTATACCCGTCGGGGTGATGCTCTTTTTCGATGATGGCCTTCACCTGCACGACCAGGTCGAGGAGCGCGGATCGCTCCTCCGGGGTCGTGTCGAAGAAGGAGGGGACGTGCCGGAAGGGGATGGCGAGCATGTGGCCCCTCGCCACGGGAAACCGGTCCCTCCGCACGTACGCGAGCTCGTTCCTGAGCACGATCTCCCCGGGAAGGGGATTGCAGAAGGGGCAGCCCGGCTCCGTCTCCGGCACTCCGTCATCACCTGGTATCCACTCTCAGGGTGTGCACCCAGAAAAAGGTTGAGATCGGGTGTCCCCGGCTGGTTCAGAGCTGCTTTCCCTTCTTCGCCCTGCGGCTGCAGATGTGGGAGTCGTACTTCAGCTTCGCGTTGAAGGTGTCGAACTCGGCCCCGCAGACCGGGCAGGTCTTCCGGTAAACCTTGTGATAGGACTGCTTCTGTCTCTCGGAGAGCATGTATCGTGTTCCCTCTTCTCCCAGATGTGGCGGCCGGAAGATTATGAAGGTGTGGGTTCCGGAAGAGAGATGGAGAAGGTATACGAGGCCCTCAGTCCCGGTCCTCTGTTCCACGGGCAGGGGCTGCCTTCCCACGCGGGTAGAACCGGCGCCCGGTCTTCCTGCACTCCCGGTTCAGGTCGCTGAAGGTGCAGGTGTATCTCTCCCTGGCCGGGATGCGGGCGATCTGCCTGTTGCAGGAGCGGACACCCCGGGCGACCCCCGGTTTTTTATAGGAGGCCCGGGGAGTATTGACCGGGTGCCCTGCGGAGGAAGCCGAAAGCCGGTACAGCAGGGATCCCGGAGGAGACCGATGCCCGAGAACCCCCTCGACCACCTGAAAGCCCTCATCGCGGAGTACACGGTCCTCACCTCCATCCCCGATATCGAGCGGTACCGGAGGATCACCATCCCGAAGGATGGCCGGTGCAGCTTCCGGGGCTGCACCGAGCCCATCGCCTGGGAGGATGCCCGGGGCGGGAACTTCCTCTGCGAAGGGCACTACCAGGTCATGCGGAGGTGGATCGAGGAGGCACGGAGGGGCCTCCTCCCCGGCGGGCGCCCGGACCCGGTCTTCTCAGGCCGGCGGGAAGGCCCCGGTGAAGGGTGACGGCAGGGCGGTCCCCGGTCCAGCTCATGCACCCCTGACCCGGTTCCCGTTCTCCCCCTGCCGGGAAGGGACGGGAAGCATTTTTCCGATAGGAGCGACAACCGTTTCAAAAGGGAACCTGGGGACGGGGGAGACGAGTGGAACCGCAGTACGACCTCATCATCATCGGGTCCGGG
>JAJRCS010000069.1 GCA_028678815.1 Methanomicrobiales archaeon
GCCCCGTTTCCCCTGGAGGTCCACTGGAACCTTCCTCTTCCCCTGGATTCCACAGGAAACTATGGGGTGCACGGCCCTTCTGCCATGCACAACATTTGAATATTTCGCTCTGAGAAGAACCACGTTTACGATGAAATGCGTGAATCAGGCGCATTATTACGGGCCATTTCCCCCCTGGAGGGGCAAGGTACCATGGATCCCTGCCGGGCCGCCCCGGAGGGCTCCAATGGAAGCGGGGGGGTCTGTTTCGCACCCTTTTTGGATTCCATAATATATACTTTGTCCCTGAAGCCAAACCTTTTATATCCTGATTCCGATCATTCCTGGCTCAAATTCTCCCCGAAATCCCCCCCTATGGCCGGTGAACTGCCCCCGGATACCGATTCCGGGGGCCACCGGTGCTCCAATGGAAATAAAGGGGTTGAATCTCAAGCCTTTTTACCTTCTAAAATAAATACCTTCTCCTTTCAGGGGATCTTTCCCGGGGCCGATCCGCGTTTTCCAAGCTTAATTTCGGGCGCAATTGGCAGGAGTGTTGATATAAAATGCGGCCGGTTACCCATTCCGGTGGTTCCATGTGCTCCAAAGGAAATAAGGGGGTTGGAATTCCATCCCTTTTTCATTCTGATTTAAAAACCTTCTCCTTTCAGGATTCCTTCAGAACCATCCCTTCTGATGAAATGCTCCCCCTTTTTCCTTGGGATCCACGTCCAGCCGGGACCGACACACCATGCCCCCGGATATGCAATCCGGTGGTTCCATGTACTCCAATGGAAATAAAGGGGTTGGACATGGCCCGGTTCGGGTTCTCCGGCGGGGGATCCCTCAGGCCTTCCCGATCCCGGAGAGGAACTCCTCCATGCGCTGGAGGGCAGTCCCGAGATCCTCCCGGGAGACCGCGTAGGCGCACCGGAGATGGTCCCTCCCGCTCGGCCCGAAGACCGACCCGGGGACCACGGCCACCTTCTGCTCGGTGAGGAGCCCCTCGGCGAACTCCTGGTCCGAGAGGCCGGTCCCGGCGACCGAGGGGAAGGCATAGAAGGCCCCCTTCGGGAGGTGGCAGGGGAGGCCGATCCGGTTCAGCCCCTCCACGAAGAGGTTCCGCCGCTGCCGGTACTCCCGGACCATGGCGTTCTTCTCCTCCTCGCCGTTCTTCAGGGCCTCGACCGCGGCCATCTGCCCCATGGTGGGGGCGCAGAGCATGACGTACTGGTGGATCTTGAGGGCCAGCTCGGCGATGTTCTTCGGGGCGCAGAGGTACCCGACCCGCCACCCGGTCATGGAGTAGGCCTTGGAGAACCCGTTCATGGTCACGGTCCGGTCCCTGAGGTCCGGGTGGGACGCCACCGCGACATGGGTCCCCTCGTAGGTGAGCTCCGAGTACACCTCGTCGGAGATGACCATGAGGTCATGGTCCACCACCACGTCCGCGATGGCCTCGATGGCCTCCCCCTCCATCACCCCGCCCGTGGGATTGTTCGGGAAGTTCATGACGAGGACCCGGCTCTTCCTCGTCACCTTCTCCATGAGGGCCTCGGGGGTGAGCCGGAACCCGTCCTTCTCCGGGCAGGGGACGGGGACGGGCTTCCCGCCGGCGAGGGTGGCGCAGGGGCCGTAGGAGACATAGGAGGGCTCGGCAACGAGGACCTCATCCCCGGGGTCCACGAGGGCCCGGATGGCGATGTCGGCCGCCTCCGAGACCCCGGTCGTGATGACGATCTCCTCCTCGGGATCGTAGGAGAGGCCATAGCGGGTGCGGAGGTCCTTCGCCACGAGCTGGCGGAGGGGGAGGAGGCCCTTGTTGGAGGTGTAGGAGGTGTGGCCCTGCTCGATACCGGAGATCCCTGCCATGGCCACGTTCCAGGGGGTCTCGAAGTCGGGCTCCCCCACGCCGAGGGAGATGACGTCCTCCATGGCGAGGAGGAGGTCGAAGAACTTCCGGATGCCCGAGGGCGGGATCTCCCGTGCCCGGGCCGAGCCGCGCTGCCGCATGGTCTGCTGGCGCATGGTCCTGCCCTAGAAGGAGATGGGGAGGCGCTCCCCGCCCTCCCTCTCGAAGAAGGGATTCCCGTCCTCCTTGTAGATCTTCATGATGATATGGGTCGCCGTCTCCCTTATGTGGTCCATGGTCGCGATCTGCTCGGAGACGAACCGGGAGACCTCGTTCATGTCCTTCCCGGTGACGAGGAGCTGGAGATCGTAGACGCCGGAGACCAGGTAGAGGGCCTTCACCTGCCGGTGCCGGGCGATCCGCTCGGCGATCTTGTCGTACCCGAAGTCCCGCTCGGGCGCGATCTTCAGGTCGATGATGGCCGAGACCCGGGAGTTCCCGGCCCGCTCCCAGTCAACGACCGTGTGGTACTTCCGGATGACCCGGGACTGCTCCATGGCCCGGATCCGCTCCCTGACCTCGTCCTCCGAGAGGGCGAGGCCCGCCGCCATCTCACCGGGGGTGCTCCGGCCGTTCTCCTCGAGGAGGTGGAGGATCTCCCTGTCTTTCTCGTCCATGGGGATCACCTGAAGGATGCCTTCAACCGGTTGGTATCCAATTGCATAAGGGTATCCCGGGAGAGGCGCTGGTCCTTGGAGAGGACCTCCCAGATCCGCTCCGAGGTCATGTCAAACCACATCTCCTTCGTCCTCCCGTACCGGCCCTTGGAGACGACCCGGGTGTTGATCACCCCGAGCATGGAGAGCTCGGAGACGAGGTCCGTGATCCGCCGGTTCGTGAGCACGTCCACGTCCAGGGTGCCCGCAACCTCCCGGTAGACCTGGAGGACCTCCCCGGAGGTGAAGATCTTCTTCCCGATGTGCTCCAGGAGGAGCATGGAGTAGAGGACCACCTTGGACTGGGTGGGGAGGGTCGAGACACACTCGATCATGCTGTCGGTCTCGATCTTCTCCTGGGCCATCTTGACATGCTTCTCCGTGACCTTGTCGCTGTCCTCCCGCTCGGCGAGCTCCCCCGAGACCCGGAGGAGGTCGAGGGCCCGCCGGGCGTCCCCGTGCTCCTGGGCGGCGAGGGCCGCGCAGAGGGGGATGACCGGGGGATCGAGGACCTTCTCCATGAAGGCGTCCTCGCCGCGCTGCTGGAGGATGTCACAGAGCTGGGGGGCGTTGTAGGGCGGGAAGACCAGCTCCTCCTCGGAGAGGGAGGAGAGGACCCGCGGGTCAAGGAAGTCGGTGAACCGGAGGTCGTTCGAGATCCCGATGATGGACACCTTGGAGTCCTTGAGATCCGAGTTGATCCGGGTGAGGTTGTAAAGGGTCTCGTCCCCGCTCTTCTTCACGAGCTTGTCGATCTCGTCGAGGACGATGACGATGACCCCGCCCACGGACTCGAGGAGGTTCTTCAGCTCCATGTACACCTGGTCGGTGGGCCAGCCGGTGAAGGGGATGTTGCTCCTCGATCCGTCGCTCGGGCGTTCGTCGTGATCCTCGAGGTTCTTCGCGATCTGGGCGAGGACCCGGTACTGGGTATCGATGACCTCGCAGTTCAGGTGGATGACATGGCAGGGGATGACCGTCTCCTGGCTCGCCTTCTCGAGCTCGGCGGCGACATACCGGACGCAGGCGGTCTTCCCCGTCCCCGTCTTCCCGTAGATGAGGATATTGCTCGGGGTCTCGCCCTTGAGGGACGCGGCGAGGATGGAGGCGATGGTGTTGATCTCGGGCTGCCGGTGGGGGAGGATGTTCGGCCGGTACGAGTGGCGGAGCACCTCCCGGTTCTTGAAGATATTCTTGTTGACCAGGTATTTCTGGAAAAGTCCCATGGACGAGGTTTCTTCGGGCATGTATTCTCGGGAGAAATTGTGCTCCGGTGATATGGCTCCCACCCCTCTTAAGCTCTCCGTTTTCTCCCTGTTTATAACCCCCTTGGTTCCTGTGGAAAAATGCCTATAAACGGTTATTTTGATGATATTACTGGTATATTCGGATTTCTTGGGGGGTGCTCTTCCATCCGCGTCCTACCTGTGCCCGGTTCCTCCGCGCCGATGGGGGCCCGGGCCTCCTCCGGGAGGGGGGGCGTTGTCTGGCCGTGGATCTTCCTCAACCGGAGGTAAGCTGACTGGCGAAAGAGCGCATCCCACCCGTCCACTTGAAGAGAGAGAAGGCGGTGCCGGAAAGATCAGGTGATCGTTGCCTGGAGAGGGTGTGTCGCCAGGGTGATGGGGTGCCTGCTGTTCCCGGGAGGGAGATTGCGTCGTCGGGGAGATCGGGTGATCCTGCCGTTCCCGTGCGTTGCCAGGGAGGTTGGGTTATTTCACGTTCGCCATGGGCATGGATGGAACCATGGCCGGCGTGACTCATCTGATTCCACCCTCCTCGATATCTGGCAGGTGGGGAATCTGGCGATTTCGTCCTGTCCCGCACCCCCTTTCGTTTCCACTGGAGATGCGAAAATAGCCTTCTCTTTAACTGTAATTTTCTCAGAAATAGCCGGTTGTTTCTCTCTCTCAAATAATATAAAAACAGATCGAAATGAACAGGAAGCATGGAAAGGAAGGGGAGGACATCCCACTGGCATCCCCACCGGCGAAAACCTCGTACCGCTCGCCCCAGGGAATTCGCAGACCATTCCACTGGAAACAAGGGGGTCCCGGCACGGGAGGAAGTATGGCACTCCCTTTTATCATTCCGGGGAACAATCATGAACTCAGGTCATGATCCACGCACATGTCCATGACGTCCTGGTCCTGGGGGCGGTCATCACCGTCTCGACGAGCCGGACACCGGAGACGGATGAGAGCGGGCAGGTGATCAAGGATCTCCTCAGGGAGGCGGGGATCGAGGTGACCTACTATGCCCTCGTCCCGGACCGGATCGAGCACATCAGGACCGCCC
>JAJRCS010000091.1 GCA_028678815.1 Methanomicrobiales archaeon
GGGAACCTGGTGAAGGCGGCCCCCCTCGTCCTCATGGAGGAGCGGATCGCGAAGGGCGAGCTGGACGGCATCATCGTGAACAGCGGGTGCGCCAACGCCTACACCGGCGGGAGGGGGATGCGGGACGCGGCCGCGATGGCGGAGATCGGCGCGGCGGCCCTCGGGACGGACCCGGAGCGGGTCGGGATTGCCTCGACGGGCGTCATCGGCCGGTACCTGGACCTCGGGATCCTCCGGAGGCAGGCCGGGGAGGTCGCCCCCCGGCTGCGGCATGAATACGCCGCCGAGGTGGAGGTGGCCCGGGCCATCATGACGACGGACCTCGTGGAGAAGCATGCCCTGGTCCAGGGGGACGGCTTCTCCGTCGGCGGAGTCTGCAAGGGGAGCGGGATGATCGCCCCGAACATGGGGACGATGATCGCCCTCCTCTACACCGATGCCGAGGTCCCGGCCGGGGAGCTCCGGAGGGCCCTCCGGGCGGCGACCCGCCGGACCTTCAACCAGGTGGTGGTGGACGGGGACACCTCCACGAACGACGTCGCCTTCCTCACCGCGACGGGGGAGGCCGGGAGGGTCCCGGCCGCCGACCTCGGGGCGGCCCTCGAGGAGTGCGCCCGGTCCCTCGCCATCCAGATCGCCCGGGACGGGGAGGGGGCGACGAAGCTCATCGAGGTCCTGGTCCGGGGGGCCCGTACGGAGAAGGGCGCGGCCACCGTGGCGAGGACCGTGGTGGGATCGCCCCTCCTCAAGACCGCGGTCTACGGGGCGGACCCCAACTGGGGCCGGGTCCTCGCCGCGGCGGGCCGGGCCGGGGTGGCCTTCGACCCCGACCGGGTCTCCCTCTTCGTCGGGTCGGGGGCCGGCCGCACCCCCCTCGTGGAGGACGGGAAGATCGTCGTCGACCTCGCCCGGGCGAAGGAGGCCATGAGGCACCGGGAGGTCAGGTTCGAGCTGGACCTCGGGGCAGGGAAGGGGGAGGCCACGGCCTGGGGCTGCGACCTCACCGAGAAGTACGTGGAGATCAACGGGAGGTACACGACGTGAAACGTGCGGAGATCCTCATGGAGGCGCTCCCCTACATCCAGCGCTTCCACGGGAAGACCATCGTCATCAAGCTCGGCGGGCATGCCATGGTGGACCAGAAGATCCTGGAGATGGCCATCCGGGACGCGGTCCTCCTCCAGTACGTGGGCATGAAGGTGGTCATCGTCCATGGCGGCGGGCCCGAGATCACCGAGAAGATGCAGGCCATGGGCAAGGAACCGAAGTTCGTCGGGGGCCTCCGGATCACCGACCAGGAGACCCTGGAGATCGCCCAGATGGTCCTCGTGGGGAAGATCAACGACGGTATCGTCTCCCTCGTGGCCCGGGGCGGGGCCCGGGGGGTCGGCCTCTCCGGGAATGACGGGAACCTCCTGATCGCCCGGAAGATGGACCCCCAGAAGGTGAAGGAGGGGGGCAAGGTGCGGGAGGTGGACCTCGGGTACGTGGGGGAGATCGAGCATGTCGATCCCTCTGTCCTCCATACCCTCCTCGACAGCCGGTACATCCCGGTCATCGCCCCCATCGCCATCGACCGGGAGGGGACGAGCCTGAACATCAACGCCGACACCGCGGCGGGGGAGATCGCCGTTGCGCTCTCGGCCTTCAAGCTGGTGAACCTCACGGACGTCGACGGGGTCATGGACGCGGGGAGGACGAAGGTGTACCGGCGGCTTACCGTAGCGGAGCTCGACCAGCTCATCGCCGACGGGACGGTGAGCGGCGGCATGATCCCGAAGATCTCCGCCTCCCTCCATGCCGTGAAGCACGGCGTGGACCAGGCCCATATCATCAACGGGAACCAGGGGCACAATCTCCTCCTCGAGCTCTTCACCGACGCGGGCGTCGGGACCATGATCTCCCGGTAGGGAGGCCCGGGCTCTCCTCCCCGTTCCTCTCACGGTCCCGGCCTGCAGGGGGGGTGGGGGAGGGATACTTCCTTTTATACGGACAGCAAATATTCGAATCAGGTGATAGTTCTGGACACCATAACCATCATCGTCCTTGTCATCATAGCGGTCGTCCTCATCGCCCTCGTCCTCTGGTTCGTGGGCATCTACAACAGCTTCTACAAGTACAGGAACGCCGCTGAGGCCACCCTCGGGCAGATCCGGGTGGCCATGAAGAAGCGGCTCGACATGATCGAGCAGCTCCTCGGGGCGGTGAAGAGCTACGCGAAGTTCGAGAAGGAGACCCTGACCAGGGTCACCGAGATGCGGGCGAGCGTCCTCAAGGGGACCCCCGGCCAGCTGAACACCATCGAGCGGGAGTCCCGGGCCCTCCTCGGGACCCTCATCGCCACCGCCGAGGCCTACCCCGACCTCAAGACCTCCCAGACCGTCACCTCCCTCATGGACTCGGTGAAGGGGGTCGAGGAGGAGATCGGCCGGCAGCGGTACACGTACAACAACATCGCCCAGCAGTTCAATACCATGCTCGATACCATCCCGTCCAACTTCGTTGGCCGGATCATGGGGCTCCTCAGGCTCGAGTACCTCCAGTTTGAAGAGGCCATTGCGACGCCCCCGAAGATCGAGTTCTAGGCGCACCGAGGCAGGGATACCGTGAGCGAGACCCGGCAGATCGCCACCCTCATGGCCATCACCCTCATCATCGGGGTGGTGGCCCTCGGCCTTGCCATTACCCTCCCCGGCCTCCTGGAGGGGGACCTGGTCATCGACCGGTACGAGGCCGCCATATCCCCGGACGGGACCCTCACCGAGCACTACACCTACGTCGTGAAGACGCCGGGCACCTACCGGATGCTCTTCCGGACCTGGGAGGTGCCCATCTCCGGTTCATCCCTCCCCCAGCCCTCGGTCGAGGTCATCGGCATCAGGGTGCCCGAGGGGACCGTCGGGTATTACCGGGACCACCAGGGGCAGGTCACCATCTACGGCATGGCCACCGACCAGGCGAGGTCCGCCATCCGGTCCCTCGTCCAGAACAACGAGGTGGGCTTCTACAACGCGAACTACTTCCCCGCGGGGACCTACGAGGTGGAGTACAGCTTCCGGCTCCATCCCCCCATCGAGTATGACACCCAGTGGAGCCACGTGAACCTCCGGCTCGCGGACGAGCACATCCCCTACCACTCCCTCCAGATAGCCATCCCCGCCGAGGGGGTCAAGGTGGCCTATCCCTACCCGCCCTTCCTTGCGGCCGGGACGGCCGGCGGGACCATGACCCTCACCGGGAGCGCGGCGGCGGACGAGGTCGTGGGGGTGGAGATCGTGGCGAACCGGGAGTACACGGAGGAGTGGGCCGGGTTCCCCCGGTTCGTGGCCGATGTGGACGGCAATGCCGAGGCAGGGTTCTTCTGGTACAGCCTGCCCTACTACCTGGGGGCCCTCCTCCTCGCCATCACGGGGATCCTCGTCCTCCTCATGCCCGTCCTCCTCTACCTCCTCTACAACCGG
>JAJRCS010000197.1 GCA_028678815.1 Methanomicrobiales archaeon
GAGGCACAAGCCCCGGCCGGTCATCGGGGAGGCCCAGCGGCTCAAGGTGGTCCAGGCCCTTAGGGTAGTGGACTCCGCGAGGCTCGGGGACCCGACGGACATGTTCCAGCCCATCCGGGAGATCGACCCGGCGGTCATCACCCTCGGGTTCAACCAGCACTTCAGGGAGGCTGACCTGGCAAAGGCCCTCCGGGAACGGGGGATCAGGGCAGAGGTGGTCCGGATCGGGGAGTACTCGGGGGATCCCTGCACCAGCACAAGGCGTATCATCGGCCGGATCCTGGAGACGAGGGGCGGACCCGGATAGGGGCCGGGATCCTGTTCAGAGGGGCCCCTCTCCCCCCTGAACGCTCCCGGCTCCCTTTGGGACCCGGGATCCCGCGAAGGGCGGCTCATAACCTCTTTATAGCCCCGCCCCCCATCACCCCTTGGAGGAGCGGCATGCGGCGCGAACTCGAAGAGGAGATCCGGAAGCTCTCGGCCCTCGCAGGGGAGAAGGGCGCGAAGGCCACCACCATATCCACCGATTCCGTGGTGGTCGGCGACTGGGTGAGGTACAAGTGCCGGTACGGGTGCAAGGGCTACGGGAAGCACCTCTCGTGCCCCCCCTATGCCCCGAGCCCCGGGGAGACGAGGCGGATGGTGGGGGAGTACTCGACGGGCATTCTCCTCCGGTTCGACGGGGTCCCGGGCCATACGACCCTGGGACCGGACGAGATCCCCGAGGACTTCCATCCCTTCTACCGGGACCTCATCCTCTGGGGGCACACCACGGTCCATACCATCGAGAAGACGGCCTTCTACGACGGGTTCTACAAGGCCTTCGGCTTCGGCCCGTACCCCTGCATCTTCTGCGAGCACTGCGTCGCCGAGGAGCAGCCGGGCGTCGTGGACGAGTCCATCCGGCGCCTCTGCCGGCACATGGACCTCGTCCGGCCGAGCATGGAGGCGGCGGGGATGGATGTCTTTGCCACGGCGAAGAACGCGGGCTGGGAGCTCTCCACCATCCCCTGCAGGGACCTCGAGTACGGGAAGATCGTCCACGGGGATATCGTCTCCATCGGCCTCGTCCTCCTGGAGTGAGGGGCATTCCGCCAGGAATGGCCCTCAGTCACCGGAGGTGGTGGTTGGGGCATTCCGCCAGGAATGGCCCTCGGTCACCGGAGGTGACCGCGGGTTACTTTCACCCCGCGCCGTGAAAGGCTAAAAGAGCCCGGGTCCACCCCTGGGTGATGCTCCAGACGCTCCAGACCCCCGACAGCGTCGCAGGGAGGTGGCGGGATGCGGTGGACGCCGTCCCCGGCTACGAGGTGGTGGAGGACGGGAAGATCTTCCGCACCTCCTTCCTCGACTCCTACGTCTTCTCGTCGGAGCATGGCAGGGCCCTCGACCTGTTAAGGAGCATGATGGAGCTCCACGAGGGGATGCCGGTCCGGCACGCCCTCCCCGGGAGGGAGGTGGAAACCGCCTTCGGCCCCGCGTACTGCATCGAGAGGCGGACGGAGGTGCCGGACCATCACCCGGACCGGGAACGGGTCAGGGGGCATCTCCTCGGGAACCTCAGGCTCCTCCCGGGGATCGGGCCGGTCACCGAGAAGCGGCTCCGGGGCCGGGGGTATGCATCCATCCCCGACCTCCTTGACCACCGGCGTTTCGGGGGGATCGCGGGCGAGTTCCTCCACGAGCTCGACCGGGGCGGGACCGGTGCCCTCGCGGGGTGGATCTCCCGCCGGTACCTCCGCTCCCACCCCGTGGCCCTCGCCCCCTGCGGCCTCCACCGTCGCGACGAGCTCGTCTTCCTCGACATCGAGACCCTCGGGATCTTCTCCCGGCCCATCATCCTCATCGGCATCGGGAGGCTCGCGGGCTCCACCCTCGCCACGAGCCAGTACCTCGTCCGGGAGATCTCCGAGGAGCCGGCCGCCCTGAACGCCGCGCTCGAGGACCTGACCGGGGAGGGGGCGGCCCTCGTCTCCTTCAACGGGAAGAGCTTCGATGTCCCGTACATCGGGGAGCGGGCCGCCTACTACGGGATGCCCGTCCGCATGGACCGGCCCCACTTCGACCTCCTCCACTTCTCCCGGCGCCGGTGGGGGACCTCCCTCCCCGACTGCCGGCTCTCCACCCTCGAGCGGGAGGTCTTCGGCATCGCCCGGGAGGCGGATATCCCCGGGAGCCTCGTCCCGGAGTTCTACGAGGCGTTCCTCAGGACGGGGAACTGCGGGCCCCTCGTCCCTATCGTCGACCACAACCGGCAGGACCTGGTGACCCTCGGCCACCTCCTCCCGGCCCTCCTCGGGGAGCTCCATGGCAGTCCCTGACCTCATCGCGGCCCTGGAGATGGATCCCCGGCACTCCCCGCGGGTGTCTCACGTCCGGGTCATCCCGGCGCAGGAGGCCTCGTACCGGGATCCTGCCAGACCCCTCCCGCCACCCCTGCAGGGGTATCTCGACCGGAAGGGGATCCGGCTCTACTCCCACCAGGCAGAGGCCCTGGACGCCCTCCGGGCGGGGGAGAACCTCATCCTCACCACCCCGACGGCCTCGGGGAAGACCCTCGCCTTCAACCTCCCGGTCTTCGAGGCGCTCCATGGCGAACCGGCCGCCACCGCCCTCTACCTCTACCCGACGAAGGCCCTCGCGAATGACCAGCTGAAGGTCATCCGGGACCTCGAGGAGGGGACGGGCATTGCCACGGCGGGGGCAATCTACGACGGCGATACCCCCTCCTCCCGCCGCCCCCTCATCCGGGAGCGGTCCCGGGTCATCCTCTCGAACCCGTACGAGCTCCACCAGATCCTCCCCTGGCACCACCGGTGGGAGCGGTTCTTCCGGGGCCTCAGGTTCGTGGTCATCGACGAGGCCCACCGGTACCGGGGGGTCTTCGGGTCCCACATGGCCTACCTGGTCCGGAGGCTGCGCCGGATTGCGCGGCACTATGGTGCAGATCCGCAGTTCATCCTCTCCACGGCGACCATCGCAAACCCCCTCGAGTTCGGGAGGAACCTCACCGGCCACGAGTACCATCATGTCAGCTCCGACGGTTCACCCCGGGGGAGGAAGCATTTCATCCTCTACAACCCGTTCCACGACGGGGTGAACGGGCGGTCGGCCCACCGGGAGACGGAGGACCTTCTCCTCGCCTGCCTCTCCCGGGGCCTCCAGACCCTCTGCTTCACCATCTCCCGTCGCATGGCCGAGCTCATCGCCCTCTGGGCCCACGAGG
>JAJRCS010000196.1 GCA_028678815.1 Methanomicrobiales archaeon
GGGCTCCTCCCTCAGGAAGGTCCTCCAGCAGCTCGAGGCAGCGGGCCTCGTGGCAAAGGACAAGACCGGGAGGAGACTCTCGGTGGAAGGGAGGTCCTTCCTCGACGGGGTGGCCCACGGCCTCCGGAAGACCGCGGGGGAGAAGGCGGCCGGCCTCTCCAAGTACTAGGGTTTGATACGCCATGGGTGACGACGAGCTCGCCGAGCTCCGGAGGAGGAGGCTCGACCAGCTCCAGCGGCAGTCCCTGGACCAGCAGGCCATGGAGGAGGAGCTCCACCGGCAGAAGCAGGTGGATGCGCAGATCCACCACGTCCTCCTCCAGATCCTCGAGCCCGAGGCCCGGGAGCGCCTGGCGAATATCAAGCTCACGAAGCCCGAGTTCGCCCGGGCCATCGAGCAGCAGCTCGTCGCCCTCGCCCAGAGCGGGCGTCTCAAGCAGAAGATCACCGATGCCCAGCTGAAGGAGCTCCTCAGGCAGCTCGTCCCCCAGAAGAAGGACTGGAATATCAGGAGGGCCTGAAGGGACCCCCGCCCCGGGCGGCTCCCTGCCACCGGCCCCCGTACAAAAACCACTCGGAGAACATTGTATGAGCAGAGTCACGAAAGGTCTCAAGATCCGCCTGGCAAAGGCCTGTGAACAGAACCGCCGCGTACCCGCCTGGGTCATGATGAAGACGAAGCGGGCGGTGTCGACCCACCCGAAGCGCCGCACCTGGCGCCGGTCCACCCTGAAGGTGTAGGCCATGGTGGAGAAGCTGAAGGAACAGATCTACATCATCCCCCTCCGGGACGTGCAGCACACCCCCCGGTGGGAACGGGGGAAGCGGGCCATGAAGGCCATCCGCGACTTCCTCGCGCAGCACATGAAGAGCGAGGAGATCAAGCTCGACCAGTCCATCAACGAGGCGGTCTGGGAGCGGGGGAGCCACAAGCCTCCCTCCCGGATCCGGGTCCGGGCCATGAAGTTCGAGGACGGCCAGGTGGAGGCCGAGCTCGCGAAGGAGTGAGATGAGTACAACCATCGCCTTTGCAGGCGATCCCCACATCGGCGTCTTTGCCCGGGTCCTCGAGGATCTCGCCATCGTCGCCCCGCAGGCCCCCGAGGGCTTCCGGGCGGCCATCGAGGAGGAGCTCGAGGCAGAGGTGGTGGAGACCACCCTCCAGGACTCGGCCATCGTGGGGGCCCTTGCAGCCGGAAACCGGCGCGGGGTGGTGGTGACCGGCCTCGCCTCCCGGGAGGAGGTGGCCCGGATCGAGGAGCACCGGGAGGTGATGGTCCTCGCGGACGGGATGAACGCCGCGGGGAACATCATCCTCGCGAACGACATCTTCGCGGCGGTCGCCCCGGAGCTCCCCCTCGACACCGCCGAGGCCATCGGGGAGTTTCTCAGGGTGCCCGTGATCCGGCTCTCCTTTGCCGGCTACCGGGTCGTGGGGAAGGTGGCCGTCGCCACGAACCGCGGGGTCCTCGTTCACCCCCGGGCGAACCCCGGGGAGATTGCCCGGCTGGAGGAGGCGGTGGACCTCCCCATCGGCGTGGGCACCGTGAACCTGGGGAGCGGCCTCGTGGGGAGCGGGCTCCTCGCGAACAGCAGGGGCTACCTCGCGGGGATCGGCACGAGCGGGTTTGAGCTCGGGAGAATCGAAGAGGTACTGGGATTTCTGGAGTGAACCATGACAAAGACACAGAGTTACCGGGTGGAGGGCACGTTTCAGATGGACGGGGCGTGGCGGCCGTACGCGAAGGTCATCACCGCCCCGAACGAGGATCAGGCCAGGGAGCGGGTGTACACCCTCCTCGGCTCGAAGCACCGGCTGAAGCGCCGGGAGATCCGGGTGGCAAAGGTCGAGATCTCCGAGGGTGAGTGAGATGGACGGGCCGGAGGCCGATCTCCAGACCCTCCAGTTCTACCTGAACGAGTACAGCCAGCAGGCCGAGATCTTCTCCCGGCAGCTGGAGGTCATCGAGCAGAAGAGGATCGAGTCCCTCGCCGCCATCGAGACCATGAAGGCCCTCTCGGCCGACCGGGACTCCTCCGCCCTCCTCCCCCTCGGCGGGGGGACCATGGTCCGGGTGAAGGTCGCCGACCCGGAGAAGATCCTCGTGAACATCGGCGCGGACGTGGTGGTCCAGCGGACCAACGGGGAGGCCATCACCTTCCTCCAGGAGAAGATCACCGAGATGGAGGCCATGGAGAAGAAGGTGGCCCAGACCATCGACCAGCTCCGGGTGCAGATGGCAGAGATCGCCCGGCGGATCGAGACCGGGTACGTGCAGGCCGAGAGAAGCGCGGGTTAGGGAACGGCGCATGTTCGATGGCCTGAGGGAGAAGCTCCGCTCGGTCCGGGAGGTCTTCGGGACGAGCATCCAGGCTGCATCCACCCCTCCGGCCGCCGAAGGGCAGGGGGCCGGCGCCGGGGCAGCCCCCCGGACCGGGCCGGGGCTCGCCGAGCGGGTGAAGATCCTCGTCACCGACGGCGAGCTCGTCCTCACCGAGAAGCAGATCCAGGCTCCCCTCCAGGAGCTGGAGATGGTGCTCCTGGAGAACGACGTCGCCCTCCCGGTGACGGACGAGATCCTGCGAAGGGTGAAGGAGGATCTCGTGGGTAAGCACCGGTCCATCGGGCAGGACCCCGGGGTGGTGATCCTCGCGGCCCTCCGGGATGCCATCCTCCGGGTCCTCGGGGAGGGGTTCGATCTCCCGGGCTACATCCGGGCGCGGGACCGGCCGGTGAAGATCCTCTTCACCGGGGTGAACGGCACGGGGAAGACCACCACCGTCGCGAAGGTGGGGCACTACCTGAAGAAGCTCGGCTTCTCCGTGGTCATCGCCTCGGGGGATACCTTCCGGGCGGGGGCCCTCGAGCAGATCGGGACCCATGCCGAGCGGCTCGGGATCAAAATCATCCAGCACAAGGCAGGGGGCGACCCCTCGGCGGTCCTCTTCGATGCCGTGGAGTACGCGGGGGCCCACAAGATGGACGTCGTCCTCGCCGACTCGGCCGGGAGGTTCCACAACCGGGTGAACCTCATGAACCAGCTCGAGAAGATGAAGCGGGTCATGAAGCCCGATCTCGTGGTCTACGTGGACGAGGCGGTGGCGGGGAACGACGCGGTGGTCCGTGCTGAGGAGTTCGAGAAGCTCGTGGGGACCGATGCCGTTATCCTCACCAAGGCCGACATGGACATGAGGGGCGGCGCGGCCATCTCCGTCGCCCACACGGTAGGGAAGCCCATCATGTTCCTCGGGACCGGGCAGGGGTACGACGACCTCATGCCCTTCACCCCCGATCTCGTCGTGGAGGAGCTCCTCGGGGGGGCCCTCTAGATGCTCGACAAGCTCTCCTCGTCCCTCAAGGACGCGTTAAAGAAGCTCGCGGGGAAGGCGGTGGTGGACCGGGAGGCCGTGGAGGAGCTCGTCCGGGACCTCCAGCGGGCCCTCATCCAGGCCGACGTGAACGTCAGGCTCGTCCAGGCCCTCTCCCAGGCGGTGAAGACCCGCTCCCTGGATGAGCAGCCCCCCAAGGGGATGTCGGTCCGGGAGCATGTCCTCCGGATCGTGTACCAGGAGCTCCTCCGGCTCATGGGCTCCCGGGCCGAGGTGGCCCTCGGGCCCCAGAAGATCCTCCTCGCCGGCCTCCAGGGGAGCGGGAAGACCACCACCACGGCGAAGCTCGCCCGCTTCTTCCAGAGGAAGGGCCTGAAGGCAGGGGTCATCTGCGCCGATACCTTCCGGCCCGGGGCGTACGACCAGCTCTCCACCCTCTGCGGGCGGGTGAACGTCCCCTGCTACGGCGAGCCGGGCGAGAAGGCAGCCGAGGGGATCGTGGAACGGGGCCTCGCCGCCCTCGCCACCTCCGAGGTCATCCTCATCGATACCCAGGGACGCCATGCCCTGGAGAAGGACCTCATCGACGAGATCATCCGGCTGAACCAGATTTCGAAGGCCGACCACCGCTGGCTCATCATCGACGCGGCCCTCGGGCAGCAGGCCCGGGACCAGGCACGGAGGTTCCACGAGGCCATCGGGATCGACGGGGTCATCGTGACGAAGATGGACGGGACCGCGAAGGGGGGCGGGGCCCTCTCCGCCGTCTCGGAGATCCAGAGCGGCATCGTCTTCATCGGGAGCGGCGAGACCATCGACGACCTCGAGCGCTTCGACCCCGACAGCTTCATCTCCCGGCTCCTCGGGATGGGGGACCTGAAATCCCTGGTGGAGCGGGCCGAGGAGGCCATCAGCACCGAGGAGATGGACGTCCAGGGCATGCTCAGGGGGAAGTTCACCCTCCGGGACATGTACAAGCAGCTCGACGCCGTGAGCCGCATGGGCCCCCTGAAGCAGATCATGTCCATGCTCCCCCTCGGCGGGGCGGACGTCCCCTCGGAGGCCATCGATGTCACCTCGGCGAAGATGGCCCGGTACAGGGTCATCATGGACTCCATGACCGCGCAGGAGCTCGACGACCCGAACCTCATCGGGGGCTCGCGGATCCACCGTATCGCGAAGGGCTCGGGATCCTCGCCGGACGAGGTCCGGGAGCTCCTCAAGTACTACCGGCTCATGCAGCGTGCCCTGAAGGGGATGCGGGGCGGCAAGTTCAACCTCCAGCGCATGATGCGCAAGTTCTCCGGGATGTGAGATGCGGACCTTTGCCGTGGTGGGGCACCTCGCCCCCACGGGGGACGGGTTTCCCCTGGACGACCTCCCCGGCTCGGCGGGGAGGATGGACATCCTCTGCCGGTGCGTCCAGGCGGCCCTCTCCCTCTCCCATGGCATCCGGAGGGACGCGGAGATCCACCTCCTCCTCCTCGGGCCTCCCTCTCCACCGAAGGACGTCCTCATCAGGGGGGAGACCGTCCGGTCCCTTTCGCCCGACGAGCGGAGCACCGCGGCTCTCGTCCGGAAGGCCCTCGCCCTCCCGGTCGGGGAGTCCTTCCGGGAATCAAGCCCGGGCATCCTCGTCCGGCGCGGGGGGCTCGCCGGGCTCCTCGCGGGCGGGGGGTTCGCGGTACTCTCCGAGGACGGGAGTGACGTGCGGGGAGAGCGGGATCTCCCCGCGGGGTTCATCCTCTCCGACCACCGGGACTTCACGGCTGAGGAGGAGACACTCCTCGGGGGGCTGCCCCGGATCTCGGTGGGGCCGAGGGTGCTCCAGGCAGACCATGCCGTAACAGTCCTCCAGAACGAGCTGGACCGGCGGGAGGCGGGATGGAGCTAGGGGAGCAGGTGGGGAAGATCCTCGCCTACGGGGAAATCTGCGACCACTGCCTGGGCCGGTTCTTCGGCAAGCGCTCCTTCGGCCTCAGGAACGACGAGCGGGGCCGCGGCCTCCGGGTGACCCATGCCCTCAGGGAGAATGTCCACTACCGGGACCACGAGGGGACCTGCTGGATCTGCCACGAGCTCTTCGCTGACATCGGCGTATGGGCGGACAGGGTGGCAGAGGCCCTCGGGGGGATCGAGTATACGACCTTCCTCATCGGGACGAGGGTGCCCCCCCTCATGGCCGAGAGCGAGGAGCTCGTCTGGTCCGAGCTGGGCCTCACGGGCCCCGAGCCCCTCAAGTCCGAGATGAACCGGGAGGTGGGGAAGGCGGTTTCGGGGCGGACAGGGAAGGAGGCCGATCTCGCCCGCCCCGACGTGGTGGCCATCCTCGACCTCGCGGGGGGCACCGTGGAGCTGGAGATCTCCCCCCTCTTCTTCCGGGGGCGGTACACGAAGCTCGAGCGGGGGATCCCCCAGACCCGGTGGCCCTGCCGGGAGTGCCAGGGGGCCGGGTGCGAACGGTGCGACTTCACGGGGAAGATGTATCCCGACTCCGTTGAGGAGCTCATCGGCCGGACCGCGGCGGAGGCCTTCCAGGCGAGGGACGCGGTGCTCCACGGGGCCGGCCGGGAGGACATCGACGCCCGGATGCTCGGCACCGGGAGGCCCTTTGTCATGGAGCTCGTGGCGCCCCGGAGGAGGACGGTGGATCTCGCGGCCCTGGAGGAGGCCGTAAACACCGCCGCGGCGGGGAGGGTCGGGGTCACCATCGACGGCTGGTCCACGAGGAGGGAGGTGGAAACCCTTAAGTCGGAAAAGCCCCATAAAAAGTACAGGATCTCCGTTGAGGTTGAGGGCGGAATCGCCCGAAAGGAACTCGAAGAGGCCCTGGATCGCCTGAGAGGGGTGGTAATTGCACAGGAGACCCCCGCCCGGGTGGTCCACCGGAGGGCAG
>JAJRCS010000223.1 GCA_028678815.1 Methanomicrobiales archaeon
GGAACGGTGCCGGGCGGGCTCCTGGAGGATCCCGGCCGAGACGGAGGTCCCCGTCCGGTCGGACCGGTTCGGGATCCGGGGGCTCGTGGACAAGATCTACGACGAGGAACCCTCCTTTGCCATCACCCGTCCCACCGAGGCCCCGGCCTTCGGCGTCCCCGGGTCCGACCGGATCCGGGTGGCGGCCTATGCCCTCTGCCTGAGGGAGACCCTGGGTATCCCCTCGGCCCAGGGCAGGGTGGAGTACATCCCCTCGGGGGAAGCCCGGGTCTGCACACCCCAGCCCCGGGACCGGCGGGCCGTGATCCGGGCGGCCGACGCGGTGCGGCGGATCCGGGAGGGCCAGATCCCGAGGAAGCCCCCCTCGGCACCCTGCAGGGGATGCCCCCATGACAACCGGTGCAATACCGGCGGGAAGCGCCTCTCCGACCTGTTCCGGGTCTAGAGGGTGGCCGGTGGCTGCCTCTCCGTTTCCATGAGGGTCTTCGAGACGATGTACTCCCCCCGGGCCGTCCTCGTGGTGCCCACCACGAGCCAGAGCTCCTCCCCGTGCTCCTCGAGCATCCCCCGGGCTTCAACGATCTCCCCCTCGAGGGCCTGGCCGCTGTAGGTGTGGGTGAAGGAGAGGATCCGGCTCACCTCCCCGTGGTCCACCAGGTAGACCGCCGGGGTATCATAGGAGTGGGCCGCGTCGGTGACCCGGGCCTCGAGGGTCCTTCTCCCGGCCTGCCTCCCGCGCTGCGGGGTGGCCGCCTCCAGGTCGTCGTAGGACCTCGTGTAGAGGAGGTCGAAGTAGGTCCCCCCGATCTCCCCCCGGTTCCACTTCCGGCGCTCGTGGAGGAGGAATGCGTCGAAGGGGATCTCCGGCTCCCGCTTCGCATAGACCGTCCGCCACATCTCCGGGGAGAGGCCGGAGACCCGCCCGGCCCCGACGGCCTCCCGGAGGATCTCCCTTGCCCGGAAGAAGTCCGGGCCGTACACGACGAGGTCGATGTCCGAGGAGGCGGCCTCGAGGCCGAGGAGCCGCGACCCCGTGCACCCGAGGGAACCGGCGGGGAGGGCGAAGAGGTCTGCGAGCGCCCCCACGCGGCTGTCCCGGGCGGCGCAGAAGGCGAGCCGCTCCTCGGGCTTATAGATCCGCACCAGGTCTCCGGGGGGGATGCGGAGGACCTCGCCCAGGTACGAGGGCCTCTCCCTCCCGATGAGCCGGAAGGACTCCTCGAACCCGACCTTCCGGTACCGGGTCCCCTCCGGGTTCACCCGGTCCCCGGCGGGATCCGGGACGTACCGGAGGACGCACCCTGCCCTCCGGGCATTGTCATAGGCAGCGACCGAGTAGATCCAGCCCTGCCGGTCCTCGACGAAGTCCCGGGGCCGGAGCGGCTTCACGCCCCCCTCCCTTCCTTCCTGAGGTAGTCATCCACCTCGTCCGCGAGGGTGCCCCTCCGGAGGATCCTCCGGTCCACCAGGTCCACGACGGTGCTCGGGGTGCCGGGCAGGGAGCCCCCGTCCACGAGGAGGTCGTACGGGACCCGGACTTCCCCCGGGGTCGCCGGGTCCGGCCCGCCCGAGATGTTCGCACTCGTGGCCGTGATGGGGGAGTCAAAACTCCCGATGATCCGGAGCGCCAGGTCATGGGCCGGGATCCGGATCCCGATCCTTCCTGTCCCCCCCGTGAGGAGGGAGGGGATGCAGGACCGGGCCCCGAGGATGACGGTCAGCGGGCCCGGGAGGAACCGGCCGATGAGGGCGAGGGCGAAGTCATCGGCAGAGGCGACGGCGCAGAGCATATCGGTGTCCGAGACCGCGATGGAGATGGGCTTTCCCAGGGGCCGGCCCTTGGCCTCGTAGACCCGGAGGAGGGCATCGTCGGAGAAGGCGTCGGCCCCGAGGCCGTACACCGTGTCCGTGGGGTACACGATGATGCCGTCCCGTCTGAGGACCCGGACGGCCCGTTCCACGATGTCCATCAGAACTCCTCGCCCCGCACCCTGTCGATGTTGAACTTCGCGTACCGGGAGACGTGCATGACGGCGAAGACCCCGGCCTGGATGGGGTCGGTGACCACGAGGTCGGCGTGCTTCGGCACCGAGCCCGCCATCTTCAGGGCGATGACCGGGATCCCCGCCTCCCGGACCCGGTCCACCGCCTCGGAGATCTTCCCGCCCATGAGGGACCCCGCGAGGACGAGGATGGAGGCCCTCGGGAGCCGGACCACCGCGTCCACGGCCTGGGCGAGATCGTCCTCCCCGATGAGGGGGATGGTGTCCACGGAGATCCGCTCGCCCCGGATGTTGTGCCGGTCGGCCTCGTTCACCGCCCCGAGGGCCACCTGGGCCACCTGGGCACCGCCGCCGATGATGATGACCCGGGACCCGAAGATCCGGGAGAAGGTGGCATAGGTAACGACGTCCCGGACCGCCGGGAGGTTCAGGAGGTCGGCGATGAGCCCTCCCCTGTCGTCCCCGCCCTCGAGCTCGAAGTAGAGGGAGGCGCAGCCCGTGCAGGGGCCGGAGGGGATGATGGACTGCTGGACCATGAGGATGTTCACCTCGTGGGCGGCCACCACCGCCGCGATATCCCGGAGGACCCCTGGCCGGTGTTCACAGGTGAGGCTGATGCCGTACGTCTCGGGGGTCTCCATAGGACGCCTGATGCGATAGCCGGGATTCGAACCCGGGCTAAAGGCTTGGGAAGCCTCTGTCCTGCCGCTAGACTACTATCGCGCGGTTTTCCTGTAACATATCAGGGACTCCTCCATATAGATTCTTTCCCCTCACGCCGGACTGCTCCTCCGGAGGGTGAACCGGATGGCCGTCCCCTTCCCGGGCTCGCCCTCCACCCGGTCGGCCGCCCAGATCCGGCCCCCGTACCCCTCGATGATCATCCGGCAGATGTAGAGGCCGAGGCCCTTCCCGCTCTTCCCCGTCTTCCCCCGCTGGAACCGGTTGAAGACGAGGGGCTTCAGCTCCTCGGGGATGCCGGGGCCGTTGTCCTCGACGGAGACGGTCACCTGTTCCCCCCCGTCCAGGACCCGGACCCAGAGCTCGATCCCCTTCCCCCCGAACTTGATGCTGTTCCCGATGAGGTTCCGGAAGACCTCGGTGATGAGGCTGTTCGCGCAGACGGAGGCCTTCGTCCCGTCGTAGTGGATGGTGATGTCCGGGTGGTGCTCCAGCTCCGAGCGGATGACCGGGTCGAGGTCCAGGGAACGGCTCGCCTGGGACCGCTCCTGGATGGTCCGGATGGTGGTGACGTTCCGGATGATCTCGATGCTCTGCATGATGGCCCCCTCCATCTTCGCGAGCATCTGCTTCCCCCTGTCGTTCACGAGCTCGGCGAGGAGCTGGGCATAGCCGAGGCTCACGGTGTTCACGTTGTTGATATCATGGGACATGATGTCCAGGTAGAGGTTCGCCTTGGTGTTCGCCTCCCCGAGCTCCTCCTGGAGGAGGGCCTTTTTTACCGCGCTCCCCACGGCCCGGGAGACCGACCCGAGCATCGCCATCTCGTCCTCCTGGAGGGGGCGGGCCTCCCTCCGGCCTGCCACGATGAGGCCGGGGGCCTCGGACCCGGCGGGGAGCGGGATGAGGATGAGGGACAGGATGCCCGCGGGGGAGAGGTCCCCGAAGGGGGACTCCTCACCCTTCAGGAAGACCGGGACCCCGCCGGAGAGGACCCGCCGGATGGGCTCCTCTGTCAGGCTGATGACCCCGAGCCGGCCCGCGGCATCCCCCGGGAGGGCGTCGTGGTACCGGAGGAGGCCCTGCTTCCCCTCACCCTCGGCGAGGTAGACCATGACGAGGCCGGAGCCGGTGATCTCCCGGATCCGCTTCCCCGCGGTGGAGAGGATCTCGTCCAGGGTGGCCGAGGTGGAGGCGGCCGTGGTGATCTCGTTCATGGCCGAGAGGTGCCTGTTCCGGCGCTGCAGGTTCCCTGCGAGGTACGCGATGATGGCCGCCACCCAGATGAAGACGAGGACCCGGATGAGGGCCTTCACCAGGGCGTCCAGGGAGTACCCCGTGAGGAACCAGACGAGCCCGGCATAGATCCCCCCGAGGAGGGCCGCGAAGGGGATGGCGTATTTCGGGTTCCGGTAGGCGTTCAGGAGGATGGGGATGTAGTAGAGGTGGGGGAAGACGTCGGTGATGCCCTGCGAGACGGAGAAGATGGTCACCGCGATGGCGAGGAGCGAGGTGGCGGGTACGACGATGAGCCAGAGGATGCGGATGATATCCTCGTCCGAGTACTTCCCGGGCATGGGAAAGCCCCCTTCCTGTGGGTACCTTGGAAGGCCGGCACCTTATAAGCTCCCTCCCCTTTCCAGCGATATCCTTATCACAGGACCCGGAGAAGTTGTACCTGCACCCCGAGAGGGTGCCGGCGATTGTAAATCCGACGTGCCCCACGGCATGGCCCGGGAACCGGGCTCCGGGATTACTGAAGAGCTGACAGAGGCTCTTTTCCGGGCGTATTACAGTCCCTTTCAAGGAGGAAACCATGGCGAGAATGCATGCCCGCCGGAGAGGGAAGGCAGGGTCAGTACGACCCTACCGCAAGGAAGCTCCGGCCTGGTCCAACACCAACGCAAAGGAGATCGAGAAGGTCATCAGGGAGGAGCGGAAGCAGGGAAGGTCTGCCGCCGAGATCGGCCTCCTCCTCAGGGACAAGTTCGGGGTCCCGGACGTGAAGCTCGCGACCGGAAAGCGCCTCGGCCAGATGCTCAGGGAGATGGGGATGGAGTCGAAGATCCCCGAGGACCTGAGAAACCTCATCGGGAAGGCCCTCGGGCTCAGGAAGCACCTGGCCACGAACAAGAACGACCTGCACAACAAGCGGCAGCTCCAGCTCATCGAATCCAAGGTGCGCCGGCTCGTGAAGTATTACATCAAGGCAGGGACCCTCCCGCAGGACTGGGTCTACAAGCCGGAGACCGCAGAGATCCTCCTCTCCCGCTGAGAACATGCCCCTCGAAGCAGATGCAGAACAGCTCGCTCACCACCTCCTCGCGCAGGAGTTCGTGGAGATCTACGCCCACCATGACGCCGACGGGATCGCGGCGGGGGCCATCATAGCCATGGCGATGCACCGGGCGGGCCGGGCCTTCCGGCTCCGGTGCGTCCCCCGGATCACCCCGGCGGACCTCACCGGCGAGGCGGGCGTGCTCCTCTGCGACTTCGGGGCCTCCCGGGAGGACCTGCCCCCCCATGTCATGGTCATCGACCACCACCCGCCCCGGTTCGATGGCGAGTTCCATGTGAACCCGGCCCGGGCCGAGCCCTCGGGCGGGGGGGAGGTCCCGGCCGCCGGGGCTGCGTACTTCGTGGCCCAGCACCTGGGGGAGAACCGGGACCTCGCCGGCCTCGCCCTCGTGGGCATGGTCGGCGACCGGCAGGCCTGCACCGGCGCGAACCGGGGGATCCTGAACGACGGGATCGCGAACGGGTACATCACCCCGAAGAGGGGGATGGTTCTCCCCGGCCGGGACCTTGCCGAGGCCCTGGCCCTCTCCACCCGGCCGTACCTCGAGGGGATCAGCGGGGACGAGGCGGCCGCGGCGAAGCTCGTGGAGGAGTGCAGCGCCGGCGGGCAGGTCTCCCTCGATGCCCTCCTCTCCCTCCTGGTCCTCAGGGCAGGGGCCTCCGGGCCCGCCCGGGCCCCCGGGTCCCTCTACGGGGACACCTACACCCTGGAGAAGGAGGGTGTCCCCGACCTCCACACCCTCACGGCCGTGGTGGACGCCTGCGGGCGGGCGGGGAGGGGCGGCCTCGCCGCGACCCTCCTCCTCTACCGGCAGGCGCCCGGGAAGGACGCCTGGGAGACCTTCCGGTCCTACCGGGCGAGGGTCATCGCGGCCATCCGGTCGGCGGAACGCCTCGGCGTGGACGGCTGGTTCGGCATCGGGGACGCGACGGTGAACGGCCCCGTGGCCGACGCCCTCGCCCTCGCTGGGGAGGGGGAGCGGCCGGTCTTCGTCTTTGCCCCCGGCGACGGGGTCTGGCACGTCTCGGCCCGGTGCCCGCCCGGGGTCCGGATGGACCTCGAGCAGCTCGTCCGGGACCTCGCCCGGAGCTGCGACGGCGACGGGGGAGGGCACCGGTGCCGGGCGGGGGCGACCATCAGCGCCCGGTACCTGGACCAGTTCAGGAAGGGCCTCGCGGAGGCGGTGGCTGCATGATCTCCGTCCGGGGAACCATCACCACCGCCCACCGCGACCCGGCCCGGGTGGCCGGCGCCCTCGCGCCGGACAACCTCGCCTCCATGCGGACCCGGGCTGATGCGGGCACCGTGGTGACCGAGATCGCGGGGGGGAACCTCCGGTCCATCATTGCATCGGTGGACGACTACCTCATGAACCTCGCCATCGGGGAGGACGTATGCACGTGCACTTCGCCCTGAAGGCCGACATCACCTTCTCGAACGAGATCGGCCCCGACGCGAGGTCGGCGGTGGAGCTCGCCGTGAAGGAGGCGAACGAGAAGGCCTTTACGAAGGGCGTCCCGAAGGGGGTCGCACCGGAGGAGATAGGCCGGATCACCGTCTGGGACGTGGAGGAGAACCTCCTCTTCCTCGGGATCGAGAGCGGCGGGTACACGAGGGCCCACGACGCCCTCTTCCGGTTCCGGAAGATCGTCGCCCAGGCCCTCGGGAAGCACCACCTCGGCCTCCGGGAGATCCGGGTCCGGGAGTTCCAGGTCTCCGTCACCGGGGACATCCCCGAGGCGGCCATCCCCCGGGTCCCCTTCATCCGGAGCGTGAAGCGGGAGGAGGGCGGTGTCCGGCTCGACCTCGCGGTCACCACCCAGGACCTGGAGAACCGGGTCCCGGACCGGATCGTGAAGCTCCTCGAGGAGAAGGTGCAGGCGGCCGGCTACGGCGGGAAGACCGAGCACTGGGAGCTCCTCTCCGAGAGCCCGAAGCGGGAGCGGGTGTACACGGGGAACCCCACCGAGGAAATGGAGAAGCGGCAGTGGATCCGGCACGGCTCCTCCCGGGGGCAGTGGATCTACGGCCCCCAGCCGGTCCAGCTCTTCCGGGCCTTTACCTCCATCGTGGAGGAGGAGATCATCAGGCCCCTCGGCTTCTCGGAGATGATCTTTCCCAAGCTGGACACCTGGGACGTCCTCGCCCGCTCGGGGCATGCAAAGGGCGTCTACCCCGAGATCTACTATGTCTGCACCCCGAAGACCCGGGACCCCGCCTACTGGGAGGACGTGGCAGACTTCTTCAAGGTCACCGGGGAGGTCCCGGTGGAGATGCTCCGGGACCGGATCGACGGGCC